>CAZHJW010000013.1:8822-22963 GCA_964533265.1 uncultured Pedosphaera sp. | reverse complement strand
ATAACCCGTAATGAAAGTATTCAAACAAAGCAGGATCACGTGAAGCAACGCGCACGCAATTAAGAATCGCAAAACCATATTTGCATCTTTTTGCAGTTCTGCCGCTCCAGCTGCAAACCCGGTGTAGACAAACATCAAAATGATAATTTGGGGAACAAGCCGAATAAATGGCTGTATTGGTTCTGTTTTTTCTAGAAAGTATTTCCGTAATATCTGGCCTACAAAAATGGGTATCAAAACCATGTACACCATTCTCAACATCATTTCTCCAACATGGAAACTTACATCAGTTCCAATGCTCAATTTTAAGATAAATGGTGTGAGAAGAAACGTAACCCCATTTGACATAAGCGTGCATATAAGAGCTAGTTCACGATTCCCTCCAGCCATCATAGTAAGTGCTATGGCGGAAGCTAGGCTGCCTGCCTGCGCGGCCATAATCATCATAGCAGGGAGAAAGAGCTGATTGCCTGCAGGAGCCAACAATTTTGCCAAAACATATGCTACGGCCGGACAGAAAACATAAATGCTCACTAATACCGGCAAAACAGCACGCCAGTTGGAAGCCTGTTTCACCAAGGTCGAGGTATCCATTGTGAAACCTGCTATACCAAGCATGATTCCGACAAAAACCGGAATCACCCAACCAGATTTCTTTAGAGCGAGACCAAAATCTGGCGCCATTATCCCTAGTGGGATTAACAGAATAAGAACAGATAGAAACCAATAACGCTTAATGAAATCACGGCTCATTTTACTCCCATGATGCGATATATCTCACGGACCAAAATAGCCATATTCGGAGGACGCTTCTCAGGAACGAAGTCCAGACACTTTATAATCAGTTCATCAAGTTTAATGGGAATATTACCGTTGAATTCCCTTAACTTACGGATGCGATAGCGCTGGTTGAGTTGATTAGCTAGCATCGCCTTTTGTGTTTGCCCTTCAAAAGGCTTCACTCCGGTCAAGAGTTCGTAAACCGTCACTCCAAATGCGTAGATATCGGCTCGGTGATCGAACCTCCAACCATTTGTCAACTCGGGCGACATATAAAACGGCGTACCCGATTTCTTTTCAATTTTCGAAGGCCTATCCGGAATCAAAAGAGCTGTATCAAAGTCGCACAAATAGGAAGTGCCTCCTCGACTTACAATAATGTTTTCAGGCTTAATGTCCAAATGCATAAAACCATTATCATGCACATGACCCAGGGCTGCAGCCAATTCCACAACAATATCGCTTAGATTTCCCTCCAATCTCGGATCTTTACGGACCATCATCTCTCGCAGACAAGGACCTTCTATATATTCTATAACCGCAAATTCACGCCCCTTCTCTACACTCTTGGAATAATATGAAACAATGTTTGGATGTTCTGGAAGGGCCTCCATCACCTCGCAACCTCGCCGAAATAATTTAGGCCCAGAGGAGCCCATTCGGAAATTATCATGCATCACGCGCAACGCAACCGTTTTGCCATTTTCGTCACCTGCTAGCCATATTGTAGCCAACCCGCCCTTCGCAATACGCTCCAGCAGCCGATAGGACCCGAATTTCTTGTTCTCAACCAGTTCGATAACAGACCTTACAAAATTGCGTTAAAACGGAGCGATCGAACTATTTAATAGCCATTGATTCAACAAAAATCTCTTGGCCCAAACGTTCTCCATGTGTAGTTACTTCCCTTGAATTATGCGCAACACAATTGCCATTTTCGTTTATATCATAGGTGTCTTTTTCGGCGCAGCCTTGATGGCACCAATGGTCTGGATGGCCGTGTTCTCTGATATGCCAATCCTCAGTTTTTTGAATTTTCTCGAATCCCATGATGACTTTCACCGTTACTATAATCGCTGCTTGATGATTCTAAGCCTTTCTGGCCTATGGATTCTTTGGAGTGTAACCAAAATTAAGTCATGGCAAGAGCTGGGATGGACAAAGATTGCCGGCAACAGCCGCCCTCTTGGTTACGGGATAATATTAGGATTAACGTCCCTTACTGCAGTAGTAACACTCACCTTGATTTTTGATGCCCGAGAATTCCGCAATGACATTCAATCCTCTGAGTGGATACAGCATTGCATCAACACTCTAAGTGCTGCCATCCTCGTCGGAATAATTGAGGAAACCTTGTTTCGAGGGATTCTTTTCGGTCTCCTCAAGCGCGATATGAACTGGCGGGCAGCTGCTGTAATCAGCGCACTCATATTTGCCAGCGTCCATTTTATTGATCAAAAGCCGACGATCAGCGAAGTAACATGGTCTAGTGGATTCACTGCATTTCCTCAATTCATTCATAATTTTAGTGCTGATCCATATTGGCCTGCACATTTTTTAAATCTGATCCTTACAGGGTTAATTCTTGCCGGAGCTTTCCAACGCACTGGCAATATTTACTGCTCTATTGGAATCCACGCTGGATGGATTATCGCCTTAAAATCAAACGGATTTCTTACCCGCTCAGCGAACAACCATATCCTATGGGGAGAAAACAAAATTAGCGACGGCTGGATTGCCACCCCCTTGCTCCTGATTATGACTTGGTATATTTTGACCTCCAATGAAATGGAAGCTGATCAAGGCACTTGATACATTATCCTTCCCCGAGGTGTGCCAAATATGCCGTTTAAATCATGCAACCAACTTAAATGGTTTTGTGTGTAGGCCTTGTAAAAAGAATGCCCAACCCATAAGAGGTGCATTGTGTAACGTATGTGGACTACCTCAAAAGACCACGCAATCTGATTACTCAACATGTTACGATTGCAACACCACAAAACATTACTTCACTAAAGCTCGGTCTCTTTTCATGGCCAAGGGCCTGCCGCGGGAAGTCACTCATCGGCTCAAATATAATCAACATGAATTTTTTAGGCCTCTTCTTGAAGAATGGCTACTTAGAGCATTACAACTCGATTTAAACCTAAAACCTTTGGCTATTATTCCAATGCCACTTCACGAAACCAAAAAAAGGGAAAGAGGTTTTAACCAGGCGGACACCATTGCAAGAATCCTTTCATCACATATAAAAATACAAATTGAAGACGATCTTGTTCGACGGGTTAAAGCAACAGATTCACAAACGCACCTCTCAAGGTCAAAACGCATATCCAATGTCAAAAATGCATTCTTGTGTCCGCACCAAATACATAAAGGAAGTTATTTGCTTGTTGACGATGTAATGACAACCGGATCGTCCGCTAGTGCATGCGCGAAAGTCCTTCTTGAAAATGGTGCGTCTTCAATTGAAATACTTACAATAACCCGAGGGATACCCACCTAATTTAGACTTGTGATAAACACCTTTAACACATCAACATCCCTCAAACATAATTTTAAAACTTAAATGGCTGATACCCCAAAAAAAACATTAGGTCTAGAAACTGTTGAGCCAGCGGTCACCCCGCCGCCTGCGGATGTGGAACGCGCGATCGAAAAGAAACCTGTCAGCCCAGGGTCAAGCCGTAAGCGGGAGATTCCTCAAGGCCTCTGGACCAAATGTCCAAGTTGTGAGGAAATGATATTTGACAAGGATCTTGAGGAAAACCTGAAGGTATGTCCACATTGCTCTCATCATTTCCCAACGACAGCTTGGGCTCGAATAGAGTCTTTAACCGAATCTGGATCATTCATGGAATCCGACGGCGACATGATGAGCGTGGACACTTTGGAGTTCACAGGCACCGCTGCCTATGCCGAAAAACTCGTAAAACACCGTGAAAAAACCGGCCTCAAAGATGCCGTAGTTACCGGCATAGGCTACATGAGAAATCACGAGGTCGCACTTGGAGTCATGGACTTCAACTTCCTCGGTGGATCAATGGGGTCAGTGGTCGGCGAAAAAATCACCCGCATTATTGAAACTGCCACCCAATCAAGATTACCTGCAATTATTATTAGCAGCAGTGGAGGAGCACGCATGTATGAAGGAATGTTTAGTCTAATGCAACTGGCTAAGACCAGTGCTGCTATTGCCTACCACGGAAGACAAGGGCTACCCTACCTCAGCGTGCTTACTCATCCCACTACAGCTGGAGTCATGGCGAGTTATGCCAGCCTCGGAGATTTGATCATTTCTGAACCAAAAGCTATGATAGGCTTTGCTGGGCCCAGAGTCATCAAAGACACCACCCAAAGCGAACTGCCTGAAGGCTTTCAAACAGCAGAATTTTTAATGGAACGCGGACTGATCGATTCTATCATCAATCGCACGGAAATGAAGGCTCGCATCACCGAGTACCTGGATTACCTTTGCCTAAACATAAACCAAACTAAAGCTTCGGCTTGAGCTTGCCATATATTAGTTCCGAAGCCCCTTTATCACCGAACGCACCCACTCGAATTGAAATAGCTGTAAGGTCCGGCGATTTCGCCTTTACTTCAAACACGACCCGCCCAAAGTCTCCGTCTGCAACAATAGTTCCCTTAAAGGCTTTTTGCTCTTTCTTGGAAATCGTAAACTTCATCTCCTGACATGTTTGCTCAACCACCTTATATACTTCTTCAAAAGATTTCTTGGAATCAACCTTCAAAGCACCTTTTACGTACATTCCGGCCGCTGCCCCAGCTCCAACAGCTCCTATCAAACAACCTGTCTGAATAATAACTGAAGCAAAAATAAAATAATAAAGAACCTGTTTTATCTTCATAAACTCTCCTTACACACAACGATTACAAACGAAAACTACGAGGCCATCGTCGCATAGTCAAGCAGGCTAGAGTCACGTTATTCACACTGCACACTTGATTTGATTATTTAGTAATGCGAGCCTTCGGGAGAAGGTGGACCATCCACACCAAAATCCTGAAGACAGCAATGCCCAAAAGGTATTAACCTCCAATGGAAGCGAAACACCCCTCCCTCTTAGAGGTCTAATCCAACTAGCAGCAGTTGTTTCAGGAAATTCATTTGCTGCATTCTGTGACAAATCCACCAACAGCCAGACGCCACTAACATTATTTGGTCTAAACGAACAAGATGCCTACCTCCTAGAACCAATTAACGCAATGGTTCGCACTGCGGACAAACCAGTAATTGTTGAAAACATACCGGAAGACGAAAAGATTAGGGAACTGATCACCCCGACCAACGGGCCAATGCATTTTTACGCCGGCTTCCCCGTGCGTGGGCCGAAGCAGACAATCGAGGTGCTTTGGGTTGCCGACAACAAGCCCGGCAAGATTAATGAAACACAATGTCATGCGTTGAATCTAATCGCTCAAAACATTGAGGTTCTGCTAATCAATCAAAGCCAAATGCAGAAGTTAAAGGACGAAAACTCAGACCTCCTCATTCAAGAGTTAGGGGCTGAGATGGCAGAGGAAAAATACCGGAGTATATTCGAAAATGTTCAGGAAGGGATCTTCCAATCTACAGGAGAAGGTAAATTTATATCAGCAAACCCGAAACTGGCGGAAATATATGGCTTTGATTCACCCGACGAATTAGTCGTTGAGTTTTCTGATATAGCACATGACGTATACGCGGACTCTTTCCGCCGGGAGGAATTTGTAGAGCTCATGAGACAAAATGATGTAATCCACAATTTTGAGTCAAAGGCGCAAAAACGAGACGGCAGCATTATTTGGATATCCGAAAATGTTCGAGCCGTGAAGAATAAAGAAGGGCAACTACTCTATTACGAAGGAACAGTCGTTGATATCACTGATCAAAAACAGACTAGCGAGGCCTTAAAGGAATCGGAGCTACTTTATCACTCTTTAGTTGAATCAATTCCTCAAAATATTGTCCGAAAGAACCTTGAGGGTCGGTTCATTTTTGCAAATCAAAAGTTTTGTCAAACAATCGGAAAGTCCATGAATGAGATTCTAGGCAAAACCGACTACGACCTCTCCCCAAAACATCTCGCAGATAAATACCGCCGCGATGATCTTCTAGTCATAGAAACAGGCGAACCATATGCTACTACGGAAAGCCACCCAGGGAGCAGAGAAGAACAAGCCGACATACACATTGAAACTGTTAAAACACCATTGAGAGACTCCTCGGGCAATATCAGCGGTATTCAATGTATGTTCTGGGATGTTACCGAGCGGCACCAGATGGAAGAACAATTAGCCTATGAAAGAGACTTATTAAGCGCACTCCTAGATAATGTACCTGATCGAATCTACATCAAAGACATTGAGTCCAGATTTATTAAAGGAAGCACAGCGCTAGCAAAAAGACTCGGCCTCAACACCCCGGGGGATATCATTGGCAAAACCGATTATGACTTTCACCCAAGCGACCATGCCAAAAGTTTTCATGAAGACGAGCAGCGAGTCATCCTAACTGGAAAACCAATAGTCAATAAAGTCGAGCAACAAACAGACGAAAACGGCCGTGATATATGGGCCTCAGTAACGAAGGTGCCGTTCTCTAATCGGTCAGGCATTATTACCGGGATTATCGGGATTTCCCGTGATATCACGGCTTTAAAGCTGGCAGAAAGGGAAACAGCCCGTGCTCGAGACTTAGCTTTGGACGCAGTCCAGATGAAAGCGAGATTCCTCGCCGTAATGAGCCACGAAATCAGGACACCGATGAATGGAATTATCGGAATGATAGACCTACTTCTAGCCTCTGACCTATCCGAGGAGCAAATCGAATATGCCGATACAGTTCGCACGAGTGCTGATGCCCTACTCGATATCTTAAATGATATTCTTGACCTATCCAAAATAGAAGCCGGCAGACTTGAGTTGGAAAAGACCGAATTCTCACTCCGACAGGTCATTGAGGAGGCCGTAGAATTGCATGCGCTCCGCGCTGAAGCCAACCACATTGAACTCAATTGCCATATCCCCCCATCACTTGAAAATCAATTTTACGGCGATGCAGGCAGGTTGAGACAAATTCTACTTAACCTTGTGAGCAATGCGGTAAAATTCACTGAAAAAGGTGAAGTGCAAACATCTGTGCAACAACTCGAAGCAACTGAACAGGGCTTGCGCCTTCAGTTTACAGTAAAGGATACCGGTATCGGTATCAGCCCTGAAATGTGCGAAAAAGTCTTTGATGCATTCCGTCAAGCCGATGGGTCTACAACCCGCCGCTATGGCGGAACCGGACTGGGCCTCTCGATTTCAAAACAACTCTCAGAAATGATGGATGGTGATATGTGGGTTGAAAGCACCCCCGGGGAGGGATCTCAATTTCATCTAATTGTCGTACTCGAAAAGGCTCCCGCAATAGAGCAACACTACGCCAGTGCATTAAAAGATCGAACCCTTCTGATCATTGTCCCTAACGAATTTGCCCGTATCGCCATCTCAAGCTACGCCAGAGATATGGGTCTTTCAGTTACTCCAGAATCTTCAGGTTCAGCGGCACGTGATATTCTCAATAAAGATGAGAGCTATGACCTTATCCTTCTCGATCTCACGATAGAAGACACCGATTGCTTAGATCTTATACAAGAAATTCACGCAAACCCAAAACATGCGACGAGCAAAATCGTGCTCCTAACAACACGAAGACACAAAGTAGATTCAAATATTCTCAGAACACTGGGCATCACAGCGACATTATTAAAGCCGGTGCGGATTGGACGAATGCATCAGGCACTTCATAGCGCACTAACCGGCAAATCACACTCACTTAAAGCTGCAGCGGAACCGGATGGAGCACGGCATGGTTCCTTGCGAATTCTTGTAGCGGAAGACAACCCAATAAATCAGCGTGTTGCCACCCTGCAGCTCAACAAACTCGGGCATCATGTTGAGATTTGTGAGCATGGCCAAGAGGTTCTTGATGCCAAGTTAGAGGATTTTGATATTGTATTGATGGACTGTCAGATGCCTGTACTGGACGGAATGGAAGCCACCAGACTAATACGCGAATCAGAATTAGCCTCCAAAACTTGTAATCCTGTTTACATCATCGCCATGACCGCTAATACTCAGGAAGATGATCGTGCCGCCTGCCTCGAAGCAGGCATGGATGACTTTATCTCCAAACCGGTCCAACTCCAAGAACTTCAATCAGCACTGAATAAATCACTGGGGATTGATCCTGACAACTCACTGCAAAACGATAATACCCCCCTGGTTGTAGAATCTCAACTCGAACAACTACGTGGCAAAGGGCAAGAGGATGTTTTTAAAGAAATCATTTCCTTGTACCTTACCCAAACTCACGAACAATTGAGTCAGCTCAAATCCGCGATCGCAAAAGAAAATTTTAAATCCATTAGCGCCATCGCGCATCAAATTAAGGGAAGCAGTGCCAACCTTGGAGCCGCCCGACTTTCAGATGAATGTTCGTGCCTGGAAGACAACGCCCTCTCCGAAAACCTCAATGAAAGCACCGCCCTCATGGAGAAAATCCAGGGCACCTTTTCCCGTACCGAGGTGCAGTTCCGTGCTCTGCTCAAGAAATAAACACAATTTGACATTTTTGGATTCCAAACTTTACGCTTAACCTAATGGAAACATTACACGCGCCATGGCGCATCGAATATATCGTGGGCCCGAAGAATCTAAGTAGCGATACTTCCTTATTTACACAAATCGCACAGTCGCAAGATGACGAATCGAATTATGTACTCAACCGGACTCAACACGGGTTTGCGGTGCTCAACACATACCCCTATAACTGCGGCCACGTTCTAATCATTCCATATAAACAAATCGCCGACTTGGACGACCTTTCAGAGGAGGAGAACCTTGATCTCATCAAACTTCTCCAGAAGACCAAAAGAGCGATTCAGTCTGTTATGAGCCCTGACGGTTTCAATGTAGGCCTAAACCTGGGAAACGCGGCCGGGGCTGGCATTGCGGACCATCTTCATTGGCACATCGTACCTCGATGGAATGGAGATACCAACTTCATGCCTGCCATCGGTCAAACCTCCGTTTTACCCGAAGCTCTTTCTGAAACAGCCACCAAACTGCGAGCTGCCATGTTGAAATAATGCCAGCAATTACTCTGCAATATGACAATGCACGGGAAGTTCAGCAACTTTTCGATAACGACCCTAGCAATCTTAGATTAGTTCAGGACCAAATCGGAGTCACCATCACTGCTAGAGACGGTTGGATTAAGATTGAGGGCAACGATACCCCGCTTGAACAAGCCAAGGAGGTTTTTAATTCTCTCCGAGCTCTGCTAACTTCAGGCCAAACACCACACCAGCAGGATATCATTAAAGCCATTGAAACAGTTCAAGACTCCGGATCTGATAAATTGAAAAGTATAAGTTCTGTTAGAATTGCGACCTCTCCACGCAAACCTCAGATCACCCCAAAAACGCTTGGTCAAAAGGAATATGTGCAATCCATTGAAAACCATGACGTAACCTTTGGTATCGGGCCAGCAGGCACAGGGAAAACCTATCTTGCGATGGCGTTGGCCGTCAGCGCACTATACAGAGGTGACGTTTCACGCATCGTCCTGACACGTCCCGCCGTAGAAGCTGGAGAAGCACTAGGTTTTTTGCCCGGAGACCTTCGTGAAAAACTAAGCCCCTATCTGAGACCGCTGCATGACGCACTACTAGACATGATGCCTGTGGAGGAAGTCCAGAAATACATGGAACGTGAAACCATCGAGATCGCCCCACTCGCCTATATGCGTGGACGTACCCTCAACAACGCTTTTGTCATCCTCGATGAATCGCAGAACACTACAAACGAACAAATGTTTATGTTTCTTACTCGCCTTGGTTTTCATTCCAAAGCTGTGATTACGGGCGACCCTACACAAATAGACCTGCAGCCATCCAAACAATCTGGTCTGATTGAAGCAATTGAAACACTCAAGAAAACAGATGGCATTGCGATCAATAGATTCACCCAGAAAGATGTAGTAAGGCATCCTTTGGTCCAGAAGATTATCTCAGCCTACGAGACCCAACGCAGTCAGGCATGAAAAACTTAAGTGTTCTCAACAGGCAACGCCTACATAAAATAGCTACTTCTGAATTCCGCAAAGCCGGCTATATTGTAATGGAAGAACTCCTGAGTCACCAATCATACAATCTATCAGTCACGTTCTTGAATGCTAAACGAATGGCGGAAATCAATCAGAAACACCTCAAACATCAGGGCTCAACGGATGTCATCACATTCGATTATTCCTCAGGAGCAACACTCGAGGGTGAACTTATCATATGCCCTAGTATTGCCAGCAAACATTCACAGCAACATAATGTTTCGATGGGAAACGAACTGATCCGATATTATATACACGGCGTCCTTCATCTACTCGGATATGATGACAAGAATCCAAATGATCGAAGGAAAATGAAACGTAAGGAAAGATTACTCCTTAAACATCTTGCCGACATTTTACCTCTCGACAAAATCGCTCATGGATAAGACCGCGCAAGGAATTGCTCTTCGCATCCGCCCTCTATCGGATTCCAGCCTAATTATCCACTGGTTAACCCAACAACACGGACGATTAACCACTGTTGCTAAGGGTGCTCGCCGCCCCAAAAGTCCGTTCCGGGGCGTTATCGATCTCCTCTTTGAAGCTGAAATATCCTTCGCGCAAAGTCGCCGCTCAAATCTCCACACTTTACGAGAAGTAAGGCTATCAGAAACTCATTCAAATCTGCGACAAGATATCAGATGCCTCCAACTCATGGCATACACAACCTGCCTCCTGGAAAAAAACACCGAACCGGAACATCCGTTGCCCGGTATTCACGCTATTTTTTCATCTCTTCTTAAGCATTTAGAAACCCATCCAACACGTCCGGCTTTAGTTTATGCTTTTGAAATTAAAATCCTGAATGAATTGGGACTTGCTCCCCCACTTGACAGCAACCGCCTCAGTGAGCAAGCGATACAATTAATGGAGCAACTATCTGTGCTGAACTGGGAAGCCATAACTAAGCTAGAACCCCATCGCCCCCAAGCTGTAAAACTAGCAGAGTTTCTAAAGGTATTTATCCAACACAATCTTGAATATATACCTAAAGACAGAGACCGGGCTCTGGCCTTATAAAACAACTTCTACTGGATCAACCCACTTTTCATGTTCCTTAATTAAGCCCACCAAGCTCTCGACCGCATCGACTTCAGGAATATTAAATCGAACCGCTTTCTTTCCCACGTAAAGATTTATTTTACCCGGAGCACCTCCAACATACCCGAAATCTGCATCAGCCATTTCTCCCGGACCATTCACAATACAACCCATGATTGCAATTTTCACTCCTTTGAGATGTTCGGTTCGTTTCTTGATTCTTGCTGTCACCTGTTGGAGATCAAACAAGGTTCGCCCGCAACTTGGACAGGCTACATAATCTGTTTTGAATGAACGACAACCCGATGCCTGAAGAATATTGTAGGCCAATCTCAACGACTGCCCTGCACCAGTTTCCCCTCGAATCAAGATTGCATCCCCCAGCCCGTCACATAACAGCGATCCAATGACTACTGAAGCCCGAATCAAGGCTATGCTAGGTTCTAGGGCTACTGCATCAAGGTTCAAACAATCCTTCAACAGGATCGGATTACATCTGCCCATATTCTTAAGACGGGCAGCCAGAAGTCTAAAGGCTGTAATAACCGGCAAATCCACTCCATCAGCCACCGTAACCAGTTGTGTGTCACAGTTAACCTCAAAAGGTTCACGAGGATCTATTTCCATTACATTTAGCTGCTCGTATACTGCCTCAGGTCGCACGTCAGCCCCTGGCTTGATTCTGGCAACTAACTTCTCCCATAACACCTCAGTAACCACGACGCGTATCGTCTGCTCTCCTCCGCATTGGACATTTTCATTAATCTCGATTTCCGGGGTCTCACGCCGCTCGTAATCAAAAGGATCGTAAGATAATTGCAAGCTTGGGGCACTGTCCCCGGCGGACGTGAGATTTGGTATTTGCCCAATCATATCATTGCACACAGCGATTTCATTGGGGGAATCCTCTGTGAGCGACACGCGAATCGTATCCCCTAATCCATCGCACAAGAGAGAGCCAATTCCAATTGCACTCTTTATCCTACCGTCCTCCCCTTCACCTGCCTCCGTCACTCCCAAATGCAGTGGGTAATTCCAGTCTGGCCCCAACTCAGTTAAGCGAGCAGCTAATAAGCGGTAACACTCAATCATCACCTTTGGGTTGCTCGACTTCATTGAGAATTTAAAATTATGAAAATTCCGAGCGCGTGCAATTCTGGCAAATTCCAATGCACTTTCCACCATGCCCAATGGCGTATCCCCGTAACGGTTCATAATCCGGTCACTAAGCGACCCATGATTTGTACCAATGCGCAGTGCGCGCTTTAGCCTTTTACACTCATCTACAAGAGGGCCAAATTGTTCCTCTATACGTGTCAGCTCCTCCTCATATTGATGATCTGTATACTCCCGAGTAACAAATTTTTTTGAGTCTACATAATTACCCGGATTTACGCGTACCATCTCGCACCACTTAACCGCTTCCATTGCCGCATCGGGTTTGAAATGAATATCTGCCACTACTGGAACATTTGAACCCTGCGATCGTATTCCAGCTACAATATGCTCTAAGTTAGCCGCGTACTTTCTGGTTTGCGCTGTTATCCGAACAATTTGACAACCAGCATGCACCAAATCCATTGATTGCTTAATACAGGCTTCAGTATCAAGAGTACTACTGGTAAGCATAGACTGGGAAATAATCGGGCTGTCCCCACCCACAACAACACCTCCCTTTGCAGGATCCCCGATTTCCACCGGACGCGATTCACGACGTTTATACCGGTACGGTGAACCGCAATAATCCATTTTATTGTCCTGACTCTGGTGTGTTTTCGACCTGCGTATCTCGTTTGAAAATTTCATGCAACAGCGGCACGCGCTTTACGTCTGCGAATGTTACATAAACGAAAAAACAAAGCAGCAATGCAGCGAATGCTGTCGTTGTCCACTCCTGGATTCTCATGCTTACGGGTTTTTTCCTTACCCACTCCACAAGTGACAACAAAATGTGACCTCCATCTAAAACAGGAACGGGCAAGAGGTTTAAAATTGCAAGGTTGATATTCAAAAGCACCAAGAAGCTGAGGGCCAACATGATGCTATGGTTCACTTGAATTGCCAGCATCCCGAAAATGCCGACTGGCCCACTCAGATCCTTCGCACCTACACCTGATTCTTTACCTCTTCCAAGCGCCTTGAAGGTAATGGCGATCTTATCGAGCACGTCGCTTATTTGTTCAATTGGGGATGGATGGGCAAGTTCCTTGCTGTAACGGATAGGCTCAGGTTTAAAAGTTATTCCTATATCCTGCTCTAAGCCGATTCCTAGCCGTCCTTCAACGGGTATGACCACCACTTTGTTTGTTTCTTGTCCCCTGACCAGCTCCAACTCCAATTCCTGCCCTTCCTTCTGTGCCCTTATAATATCTATTAGCTGCGATGCACTGGTAACGTGTTCATTCCCTGCACTTTTGATAATATCACCCTTTTCAATGTCTGTTTTGGATGCCGGGGTAGGTTTTCCAGCCTCGTCTTCCTTGACAACCATTCCGACCTTAACCCCGGCAATACTTTCTGTTACATATTCAGTCTCCGTGGAAACGCCTTTGCGCATCACTTTAATAGTTTTTTTCTCACCAGGATCCGCCATTAGCATATCAAGCAAATGATCCTGACTATGGGCCTCATGACCATTCACACTCTGAATCATATCCTCCGGCTTTAACCCTGCTTCACCCAAAAGGCTCGGCGTTTCAAAGCTCAAGACTTCCAGCACATCGCGACTGCCCAGGCGAAGCCTTCGAATCCCTCCCTCCCACGTATCCGCGGGCAAATCGACTTTAAAATCCTTGTCACCCTGCAGCAACGTGACATTTACTGTTTTCCCTGAGCTATCAAGAACTGCATAGATTACATCCTGCCAGGTCTCGATCTTCTCGCCATTAACAACCTTGAATGAATCCCCTGGCCTAACACCTAGTCTATATTCCTCAGAGTTCTTTCCCACATAGCCAATCACCGGTTCGTTGATGGGCTCAGGAATGCCTGCAATCCATATGAATATTGCGATCGCAAAAGCAAAAATGACGTTCATCAAAGGACCGGCAAATGCGACCAAAATCTTTGAAAACGGAGAAACCTGAGGCAATTCCTCATCTGGTTCTGGCTTATCACCTCCATCACTATCCTCAGATTTGTCACTATCCTCAGATTTGTC
>CAZHJW010000013.1:0-8722 GCA_964533265.1 uncultured Pedosphaera sp. | reverse complement strand
TCACTATCCTCAGATTTGTCACTATCCTCAGATTTGTCTTCTGCCTTTCCTTCGATAGATTCGCTCGTGAGCATTTGAGGTAGCTTCACAAATCCACCTGCGGGTATGAGCCTTATAGAATAAAGAATTCCTTCATGTTCTTTACTCCATATAATTGGCCCGAAACCGATAGCGAACTCTTCAACTACCAAACCTCGCTTAAGTGCCACCCAAAAATGGCCGAATTCATGAACAAATATCGCAGCTCCAAATAACAGGAATACTACGGCTACGACATAAATAATGTTTAGGATTTCCATATTCAAATGCGGAAGGGAGGGAATATGTCAAAAACCAGGCCAAACAGCAATCCGCGAATCACAATGATAAAGCCAAATTTCGGGCAGTTTTCCTAGCCCATGAATCTGCCTCCAGAATTTCCTCAAGGGTTGGGGCGCTAATCAACTCATGGGCATCCATCGTATATGCCACTATTTTAGCGATCGCAGTAAACTCTATTTCTCGATTGCAGAACGCCTCAACCGCAACTTCATTGGCTGCGTTGAGAACCGCCGGCAAAGCGCCTCCTTCTTCTCCAGCACGGCGGGCCAAATTCAATGATGGAAAACGCTCGGTATCAGGCTCTTCAAAATCAAGTCGCCCAATCTCTGCCAAATTTGTTTGGACGCGATCGCTAAATGCCCGGTCTGGATAAGTAAGTGCATATTGAATCGGCAAACACATATCAGGAGTGGAGAGCTGTGCCAGCATCGAGCCATCCACAAATTCAACCATTGAATGTATTACACTCTGCGGATGAATAATTACTTTGACGCGTGACATTTCAATATCGAAGAGCCATCGCGCCTCAATCATTTCCAGTCCCTTATTAAAAAGAGTAGCTGAATCAATGGTAATCTTTGGCCCCATTTCCCACGAAGGATGTTTAAGGGCCTGCTCCACGGTGATACCTCCAAAATCGTCGATTGGCTTGTTGCGAAACGGACCACCGGATGCTGTTAGCCATAACTGTTTTACGGTTTCAGTCGGCTTACCCTCCAAACACTGAAAAATTGCTGAATGCTCACTGTCCACCGCCAACACCTTTACCCCATGCTTCCTAGCTTCGCTCATAACCGTTTCTCCGGCCATAACAAGAATTTCCTTGGAAGCCACCGCTATATCTTTGCCAGCTCGAATCGCGGCCAAGGCCGGCTGCAAACCAGCTGTGCCCACGATTGCGATAAGGACAATATCCGCCTCCTTCATGGTCGCCAGTTGAATTAAACCATCGCCCCCACAAAATACTTTCGGCGCACCCTCATATTCTTTAGTCAACTCACTTGCCGCTTCGTGATCCATTACGGATATAGCCCTTGGGCTAAACTCCTCCACTTGCTCGCGAAGCAGCGAAACATTCCGACCTGCCGCAAGACCGACTAGTTGGATATCTTCCAATAAGTCCTGAGCAACCTTGCAGGTACTCGCACCTATTGAGCCGGTGCTGCCAAGTAATACAACTCGCTTCATAACGGCAAAACGTACTTCAAATAAAAATACATAATTGGTGCGTTGAATAAGAGGCTATCGAGTAAATCCAAAACACCTCCTACACCCGGGAAGAAATGACCTGAATCCTTTACATCTGCCTCGCGCTTAAATAATGACTCAACCAAATCTCCCGCAACTGAGCCAACTCCCAGCAATACACCCAGAATTAGTGCATGACTTAAAGGCATGAGGCCAAAATGATCACCTGCAAAATGGTGGAAAACCCATGCTGCAACAACCGAGAAAACAATCCCTCCTCCAAACCCTTCCCAAGTTTTTCCAGGACTAACACGAGGAATCATTTTGTTTTTTCCGATCAACTGACCAGTGCAATATGCACCTGTATCACTCATCTTACTTACCACTATGAAAAACAAAAGCCACCAATTACCATCATTACTCTGAACATCTCCCGGAAAATAACGAATCTTCTGTAGAAGATTTAATAATAACACAACATATACCACCCCGAATAATGTAGATGCCACCGGGCTAATACTTGATTTCCCCTCAGAATGCACACGAAGTTGAAAAACTCCTGCTAATGGAACCAGAATTAGCAAAACAGCCATCTCCAGATTCTGAGCCAATGAAACATCTTTAACGACAGCAAGAAACCAGAAAACCCCTCCGAGCATAGTAATGGCCGCAATCAACCCAAGATTTCTAAAAGGAGCATAGCCACATTTTTCGGCCATGTTGTAAAACTCACAAAGAGCCAAAACTCCCAGCATTAAAATAATCGACCCAAAAGCTACTATGGAAATGCGTTCATTAGCTCCGAAGAGACCCGCCATTAACACGCCATAGAGGAAAAGACTACTACACAGCCGGCGCACAAGCACCTGTGACTTGGTTGGCTTAACCTCCTCGTTTTCAGGCATGGAGAATAAATTAGAGCTTTAAAGTGCAGGCGTCCAGCCCGCGGGAAAAAAACTAAATCTTACCAAATCTCCTATGACGTTTTGCATATTCTTCAAGCGCAGTAAAAAAAGCCGCTTTTCGAAACTCCGGCCATAACACCTGAGTAACCACCATTTCGGAATAGGAAGCCTGCCAAAGTAGAAAATTACTCAATCGCATCTCCCCACTGGTGCGTATCAATAAATCCGGATCAGGAATCTGGCTCGTATAAAGATGCATACCCATCAATGTTTCATCAATATCCTCTGGAACCAACTCACCTGATTTAATCTTCTCGGCAATAATTCGAGTAGCATCTACGATTTCTGCCCGTGCTCCATAATTAAGAGCAAGCACCAGTGTTAGTCCCGTGTTTTTTGACAGCTGCTTTTTTGATTTCTCTAACTGATTTTGGACTTTCTCAGGAAGCCGATAGTCTTGTCCGATTACCTCTAAACGTACATTATGTTTATCCAGTTCTGGCGTCTCCCTCTTAACGTAGTACACCAGATACCGCATAATGGCATCGATTTCTGTTTTGGGACGATTCCAATTTTCGGTGGAAAAAGTGTACAAGGTTAGATAGCGAATCCCTATATCTGACGCAATCCTCGTGATTGACTTGGCAGATTCGGCGCCTCGGCGGTGCCCCTCCGCCCTAGGTAGCCCTTGTTCTTTGGCCCACCTCCCATTACCATCCATGATTACAGCCACATGACGTGGCAACAATTCCTGCGCCTTCGCGCTGAGCTTTACAACTCGCACACTCACCTGAAAATGGTCTGATTTCTCGCAGGGCCAACCGATGCGATCACAATTTTTGCTCCTACCTTTTGGGAAACTGCCTTTAAATATTTGCGAGCCTTGGGAGGAAGATCATTCCAGATCTTCGCTTTGGCTGTATCGACCTGCCAACCAGGAAAGGTCTCATACATCGGCTTCACCTGTTCAATTTCATTAGATACTGTTGGAACGTAATCTATGATCTTGCCGCGTAACCGGTATGCCGTACAAACACGTATTTCTGCCAACTTATCTAATCCATCAATGTTTGTAACTGCCAGTTGATCAATCCCATTAACCTGCGCCGCCTGACGCGTTGCCACAGCATCAAACCAACCACAACGCCGTGGGCGCCCTGTCGTGGCTCCGAATTCTCTACCCATATTGTGAAGCATATCTCCAATTGCATCATCCTCCGTCGGGAACGGACCACTGCCCACTCGGGTCGTATACGCTTTAATAACACCCATGACGTGATCCACCTTGTTAGGCGGCATACCAGAACCAGTACAAGCGCCCCCTGACGTCGTGTTGGAAGAAGTCACAAATGGGTAGGTCCCTTGGTCAATATCCAGATACGTTCCCTGTGCACCTTCAAATAACACCTCTTTTTTTGCCGCCAAAGCCTCATGTAATATTTTAGTCGTATTGGCAACAAAGGGCTTGAGTCGTTTTGCTGCCTTCCGGTATTCCGCGTAAACAGACTTAAAAGAAATAGATTTTCCTCCAAAAGCCTTGATTAAACGGTTTGCTTCACGAACACGATCACGAAGGCGCGTTTCCAACCGTTTCGCATCCACCAAATCAGCCATTCTCAAACCGGTGCGAGCGATCTTATCTCCGTAAGCCGGGCCAATCCCGCGGAGGGTCGTCCCAATCTTATTTCTTCCCTTTAAACGTTCGGCACAGGATTCAAGTTCACTGTGATAAGGCATAACCAAATGCGCCTTATCACTAATAAAAAGCCGGCCTTTGACACTGATTTTTTTTTGCTTTAGACCGTCCAATTCGCCGACCAGAGAAGTGGGGTTAATGACAACTCCATTGCCAATCAGGCAAACCTTAGTCTCACGTAAAATCCCCGAAGGAATAAGGTGCAAAATATACTCCTTGTCACCCACTCTGACCGTATGCCCAGCATTAGCCCCACCTTGACTACGAACAACTATGTCAGCTTTCTCAGTAAGAACATCAATGATCTTACCTTTGCCTTCATCACCCCATTGAGCACCTACTAGAATTGTATTAGCCATAAAACAAAAAAACCCGACAAGCGGGGCAAATACCATTGGGATTTGCCTGCGGATGATGAAAGCGACCCTTATTCATGTCAATCAAATCCCTTCACGTGGTGAGGCTAAATGGTTATTCTCCGCACATGTCGTTGCCGGCTGATTATCACATGCACACCCCACTGTGTCGCCATGCCAAGGGTGAACCGAGTGAATACGCCACACGCGCGCTAGAGCTGGGTCTACCTGAAATTGGTTTCAGCGATCACTCGCCCGTGGAACATGACGATCAGGACGACTGGCGCATGCTGGCGTGTGAACTGAGTGAATACGTTGCAAAAGTGCAACACGCCCGTGACATCCATCCTACCCTACCCATCCGACTCGGACTCGAGGTCGATTTCATTCCCGGTCACGAGCCCTGGATAAAGGAAATGGCTAGCCGACACGATTGGGATTACTTTATCGGATCGGTGCATTATATCTCCGGTAAATGGGATTTTGACAACCCAAAGCGTCTTGCCGAGTGGGCTGAGCATGATGTGGATGAAGTGTGGACTGATTATTTTAATCGCCTTACCAATGCCGCCGCCTCTGGGCTATTCCAGATAATTGGCCACCCTGATCTTCCTAAAAAATTCGGGCACCGTCCCACTCGTGACAACACCGGTCTTTACCTTAATTTCCTTGCTGCCTGCGAAAGCACCGACACTTGTATCGAACTGAACACCGCTGGTCTCCGCAAAGATTGTGCTGAAATCTATCCCAACCTTGAATTTCTGAAACTTGCAAAATCCGCCAATGTCCAAATCACCTTCGGGTCAGATGCTCACACTACTCATGAAGTGGGTATGAATCTTAATGACGCAGCAACCCTTGCCCATGAATGCGGCTATGAACAATACTGCCGGTTTAGTAGGCTAGAAAAAATTGCGGTAGCGTTATGACTGCCTGTTATTCATCAATTTTGAGGCATTGGCCCACATGTGGTAGAGTCAATGATTGAGACCGCACCCTCTGAACACCTATGAAGCCTGTCACCGAACCGATTTACTGAAACAATTGGGAGTGGCAAACTGCCGGCCGTGATGCGCAACACTGCCACGAGACTTATTACTGTTTGGGACATTAAGATATGAGCAAGAATATATCCGACGTTATCATTATTGGGGGAGGCGTAGCTGGCTTGTCCACCGCCATGCAACTGGCCAAGCGCGGCTCGTCCTTGACGGTACTGGAGCGCGAGCAAATTGGCAACGGCTCCACCGGTCGCGCCGCCGGCCTACTCGGCCAACTGCGCGGTACCGCTGAGCATACGCGCATGCTGATGGATGGTGTGGAAATTGTGAAGGAACTCGAGATGACGGCAGGCGTTGAGATTTACGTGCAAACAGGCTCGGTACGAGTGGCTGAGACACCTGATCGTGCACAGGAGATTGCTGACCTCGTCGAGATGGGCCACTCAATTGATTTCGAAATCGATCATATCGCCATTGATGAGCTGGCTAAGCGTTTACCCTACATGTACACCGACGACCTCACGGCTGCCTGCTGGTGCCCCACCGATGGCCACCTGCAACCAGCCGAACTGGCAGCCGCTTACCACAAGATCGGCCGCGATCACGGTGTGCGTTACGAAACAAACTGCCCCGTTACTGACATACTCCTTGAAGGAAGCAAAGCAATCGGCGTGCAAACTCCCAAGGGAGAGTTCCACGCACCCATCATAGTGAATGCCGCCGGGCCGTGGTCTTACCTCGTCGCTGGCCTCACCGACACCACGCTTCCGACCGCCGCACTTGGACATGTTTACCTCACCACACAGCCACATCCCGACCACCCAGTGGACCGGCTTAGCCCCGGCTTCCGAAACCGCCACCAACGCATTTATGGCAGACCGGAAAACGGCGGACTGCTTGTCGGCATCTACGGTGAGGACTGCCCAAAATACGACATGAGCACGTTGCCCGTAGATTTTGATATGTCCGCCATGAAGGCTCGGCGCGATGACATCCACCTCGCGATGCTTATCGATGCCGCGCAACAACGTTTCCCGTGGCTCGACGAGCGGACGCCCATGCACATCACCACTGGTATCATGACCTTCACTCCTGACGGCCTTCCCTTCTGTGGCCAACTCCCTGATCACGAGGGCCTCTACTACTGCACCGGATTCTCCGGCCATGGCATTGTGCAAAGCCCTGCCATCGGCGTCATTATGAGCGAGCTCATTCTTGATGGCCAATCCACCTACGACATCGCCTCCATTGAGGCTGACCGCTATTGGGATGTCCCCGGCTTTCAGGAGCGTGGTGAGATTCAACAGCGTTGCCATACGATGCAGGGCAGCTACTACGGCCGAGTGGAGGGTAAAACCGCTGCGGATAAGGAAAACGGTAAATGAAAATCCTTGTCCCCTGTAAACGCGTCCCTGACCCGGACCAAAAACTGCGCCTCAACGCCGATGCAACCGATATCGATGCTTCCGAGCTCACGTTTATTTTAAACCCCTTCGACGCCATCGCCGTGGAGGAAGCCCTGCGCATCCGCGAGTCTTCCCATCCCGATGCTGAGATTATTGCCGTGAGCATCGCGCCCGCTGATGGAGAAGCCGACCTGCGCACCGCTCTTGCTATGGGGGCCGACCGAGTGCTATTGGTCGAACATGACGACCCACTCGCCCCATGGAACGTCGCCCGTCTGCTCGCCGCCGTCATTGAGCGTGAACAACCCACCTTCGTCCTTATGGGCAAACAAGCTGTGGACGATGATGCAAATCAGGTTGGACAATTCCTCGCTGCCCAGCTCGGTTGGCCTCAAGCCACCTTCGCCTCACAAATCGATTTCACCGACAACGGCCTGCGGATCCACCGCGAAACTGACCTTGGCATAGAGGTCATTCACGTTGCATTACCCGCTGTAGTCACCGCCGATCTCCGGCTCAATGAACCCCGGTACGCTTCTCTCCCTAGTATTTTAAAGGCGAAAAAAAAACCAACCGAGCGCACTACTCCCGCTGAACTGGGGATTAAGCCCGAGCCTCGCATCCGCCTTCTCGCCATGGAACTCGTCAACAGCCAACGCAACTGTATAAAAGTTAATACCGCAACTGACCTCCTAAAGGAACTGCGTGATGCGGAGGTGATTGGGTGATGAAAGCGCTCGTTTTAATGGAACACGATGGAACCGCCTTACGGCCAGGCAATAGTTCCGCCATCGGTTTTGCTCGCGAATTATCAGAAGACGTCACCGTGCTTCTGATCGGGGAAAATCTCGGAGCAATGGCCACTGAAGCGGCGAAGCATGTTCCCGTGCTAACCGCGGACCATGAGGCATTAGCCTCTCCTCTGGCTGACCGCTGGGCCCATGTCATCACTGAGGTGGCCCGTAGTCAAAACGTAGAACTCATCGTGGCTACGTCCACCACCTGGGCCAAAGATATTGTGGGCCGCACAGCCGGTTTACTTGGTGGCACAATGGCCAGTGACGTGATCGGGCACGAGATCATCGATGGTGAACTACGCTTGCGCCGGCCAATGTTTGCCGGTGCCGTCAATGCCACCATCGTGCTGGAAGGTTCGCCAAAAATCATCACCGTGCGTCCATCCGCTTATGACGCGCCAGAACCGTCCGACACGCCTTTTGCCATTGAACCAGCGGCCATCGACACCTCCGCGCTCCCCAGTGGCACACAATTTGAAACACTTGACTGCAAGACCGGTGCGCGGCCGGATGTCACCGAGGCGCGCATTGTGGTGTCTGGCGGTCGCGCATTTAAAAACTCGGAGGACTTCGAAGAGCACGTCGGCGGCTTGGCAGATCAGCTTGGCGCGGCAACCGGAAGCTCACGCGCACTGGTGGATGCAGGTATTACTCCCAACTCGTTGCAAGTTGGCCAGACCGGAAAGATTGTTGCCCCAGAGCTCTACCTTGCCCTCGGCATCAGCGGCGCAGTGCAACACTTGGCCGGCATGAAAAACTCGCGCGTCATTGCCGCCATCAATAAGGACCCTCATGCACCCATCTTCGAGTTTGCCGACTACGGCCTCGTGGGGGACGTTTACGAGGAGGCTCCACGCCTTATCGAGGAATTGAACGGCAGTTAATGACTGAAGACCTTTCACGGGAAATCTTCGGCAACTTGGGCGAAATGTCCAAGGTCATCTTTTACGCATTGGCGTTTGTCTCCTCCGGCGTGTTCGCGTGGGGTGTCTGGCGGCGGGTCAAACTCTGGAGACGCGGTCGGCCAGACAACGAACGCATCGATTGGAAGG
>CAZHJW010000012.1:0-28189 GCA_964533265.1 uncultured Pedosphaera sp. | reverse complement strand
TAATTTACATCATTTCCCACTATGAGAAACCGGTCTTAAGTGGCACGGCTCAGGCCAAGAAGAACTGGAGAGGTTTTGCCGGGGATCCGGCCTGGAAAAAGGCCCGTGCTGCTTCAGAGAAAGACGGCAAGATTCTCGCCAAGGCCCCTCACAAGGTTTTCATGAATCCGGTGTATTATTCACCCATAAAATAGGTTTTCTGAATTCCATTCACGTGAGGACCTTCTAAACTGCAGGTCATGAGGTTGCTGGTTTTCATTGTGCTTCTGGGAGATCTTCTGGAGTCTTCGCATGCGGCGGAGGTGGCAGTGCCTCTTCACGCACAGATTGATCAGCATCTGGCGGCGGGGCAGGTGGGTCCCATGGCCGGTATTACAAGTGACGGTGAATTTATTCGTCGTCTGTATCTGGATCTGGTTGGCCGTATTCCTTCTGCCGCGGAAGCCCGTTCATTCATTGACGATAAATCAACCTCCAAACGTAGTACGGCCATTGACCGGTTACTCGCTTCACCCGGGTACGCTCGAAATATGGCTAGTGTGTTTGATGTGATGCTTATGGAGCGCAGGGCAGATAAGCATGTGAAAGGGCCTGAGTGGAATAATTACCTTCGCGATGCTTTTTCCGCCAATAAACCGTGGGATAAGCTGGCCGGTGAAATTATTTCCGCAGATGGCAATAGCACCGCCATACCCCGTGCGGCGGCCAAATTCATTCTTGATCGGGATGCTGAACCGAATCTGGTGACACGAGATATTGCCCGCAAATTTTTCGGAATGGATCTCCAGTGTGCCCAGTGCCACGATCATCCTAATATTGCTGATTATTATCAGCGCGACTATTACGGCCTGTACGCCTTTGTCAGCCGCAGTTATGTCTTCCAGCCGGATAAAAAGAAACCGGCTGCACTGGCGGAGAAGGCCAGTGGTGAGGCGAAGTTTAAGAGTGTATTCACCGATGTCTCAGGAGGTTCCCGTCCACGTGTGCCTGCCGGGTTTGAATTGACTGAGCCAGTCATCGCCATTGGCGAGGAATGGCAGGTGGCTCCTGATCCCAAGAAGAAGAATATTCGAGGCATCCCCAAGTACAGTCGACGCGAGCAACTGGCCAAGCATGCCTCCTCGAGCTCGTATTTCCGCCGTAACATTGTCAACCGACTGTGGGGCTACATGATGGGCCGAGGCCTAGTTGAGCCCGCAGATGGTATCCAAACCGACAACCCCGGCTCTCATCCGGAGTTGCTTGGTATTCTGGCAGAGGATTTCGCTGCTCGGAATTATGATATTAAAACCTTTCTCCGGGAACTGGCCCTCTCACAAACCTATCAGCGACGCTTTGAATTACCGGGGGAGATGAATTCGGCAACGACGGTGGCCGGATTGGAAGCTGAGCAAAAGAAAATGAGCGCGGCTGCAGAAACTGCGCAGGCCGCCTTTGATAAGGCTCACGAGGCATTGTCGCTGGTCCGCGGCGAACGTTTCACTGTTCAGGGGGAGCTCGACAAGACACTCAAGCCGGTGACCGATGCCAAGAAAGCCAATGATGCGGCCAACAAAGCCTTGGCTGATGCTGAAAAAAAACTAACCGATAAAGAGGTAGTGAAAAAGAAGGTCGTCGAACTAGCTGCCAATGCGAAGAAAGTGGCTGATGAATACAAGGATGACAAGGAGCTGGCAGATCCGGCGGCCAAGCTCAAAGCGAAGGCTGACAAGCTGACTGCCGAGGTTGCCGCCGCACAAAAAGATAAGGACACCAAAATGGCAGCTACCAAAACGGTGGCTTCCAAACTCGTTGCTGCACAAAAAACGCGAGCTACCGCGCAGACGAAGTGGGAGGTGGTTGATAAAAAGGTACAGGAGGTCGATCGAGCCTGGCAGACTGCTTCACGCGCGCGTGAATTCGCCAAGCACGCCGAGGCACTGGCTTTTCGTCGAATGGAGGATACGCAAGCCATGGTTGAACTGGGAAAACTCCAGAAAGAGCAGGTTGCTACCCTTTCCAAGCTGGAGGGAGTAAATAAGTCATTGTCTGCGGCGAAATCGGCGCAGGAACCCTTGAATGGGGAACTGACCAAGGTACGCCAACCACAGGCTGCCGCACAGAAAGAGCATGCAGATGTTTCACAGGCCCTGGTTGGTGCGAAAAAAGTCCTTTTAGATAAGGAAGCGCGCTTGAAGGAAGGAACTGATGCGATGGTTGCCGCACGGGAAAGCCAAAAACTTTTGGTTCAAATTCAAAATCTCTCCACCAATGCCTTTCTCAGCAAGCAGGGAGACTTGAAACGCTCCAGCACCAATGCGGCTGCCCGCGCGCAGGAGGCAGCCGATAAACTGCAGGCTTTGCAGACGGTTTTGGACAAGGAAGTAAAGGCTGCCCAAACTGTTGTCAATCAGCGGGCTGCTGTGGAGAAAACTGCCAAGGCCAAGCTTGATTCGGCGGATGCTGCGGTGAGGGTGGTGCAAGCGAAAATGACTGCAGCACAAAAGCGTGTGTCTGATCTTACGATACAATTGGCTACGGCCCAGAAAACGGTCAGGGAAGGAGAGGCTGCAGTGAAGGCAGCGACCGAGAAACTAAGCCAGAGGTGGTCCAGTAATTTTGGAGTAGGGACCTTTACCCACCTGACGCCTGAACAGTTGTGCTGGAGCATGCTGCAGGCGACTGGCCAGATTGACGTTCAGCGCAAAGCAGGCCTTTCAGACTACGATAAAAAGAATCCGCTCAAGAAAGACCAAAAACCTGATGAGACACGTGAGGCAACCAAGGCCAAGCACGCCGATCAATATGCGCATGATAAGCTCAAAGGCAATACCGGTAACTTTATCAAGCTCTTTGGTGGCGCAGCCGGTGAAGTGCAGACTGATTTTTATGCTACGGCTGATCAGGCGCTTTTCTTTGCCAATGGCGGTACGGTGCGTGGTTGGGCATCCACGTTGGCCGGTCGACTTAATTCAATTCCTGAACCCAAAACCCTCGCTGAAGAACTTTACCTTTCAGTCCTGACCCGACGACCTGATCAGGCGGAAATGGTGGCGGTAGAAGCGCATCTGGCTGGTCAAAAGGATAAACGCATTGAAGCAATTCGCGAAATGACCTGGGGTCTACTAACCTCGACTGAGTTCCGCTTTAAGCACTAGTTTGCAGCGACTCGGCGGTCACTCTCGAGATCGAGATCGAGATCGACATCGACGGCACGTGGCTTTGCCCCCCCCTACAAAACTTTCAGCATCGAGTCAGACACGCCGACCGAGCACGACTTCCCGGAAGGTTTCTCCGCCTACTGGGTCCGTGCGGTAAGTTCAGTTGACATCACCGCCACCGTGACTTTCCGCTACGAATAATTTCTTGGCAAATCCGGTTGGGCCATTTGCGTCGATCCTCGAATAAGGCAGAGGGAAATTCACACCACTTCAGGCAGCGGCTTGTGGCCTTGGTCGACGAGGTAGCGCGGGCGGCCTTGCAGGTCGGGTACAGTGGCCGTCTCGGTATCAAGCCCGAGGTTATGGTAGAGGGTGGCAAACACTTCCTGAAAATGAACCGGGCGATCCAGAGCCTCGCCACCATCCTTGGTGGTACTCCCGATCACCTGTCCAGTGCGCATGCCGCCTCCGGCAAGCAGGGCGCTGGACACACGGGGCCAGTGGTCCCTCCCCCCCTTCTTGTTGATACGTGGTGTGCGGCCAAATTCACCCCAGGCAATGATGGTGACATCCTGATCCAATCCGCGGTTGTGCAGGTCCTCGACGAGTGAGGCCATCGCGCGATCGAAGTCAGGCAGATTTTCACGGCCGAGCTCGAAATTGTTGTCATGCCAATCCCAGAAACTGTAGCTGAGGGTGACGCAACGCACGCCAGCTTCCACGAGCCGTCGCGCGAGAAGAAACTGCTCGTTCAGGCGCGGCGCACCATCCCCCTGATGTTTACCGGTTCCCTTGCCGTACCGTTCCCGTACCTTAGGATTTTCCTTGTCCAGGTCCAGTGCTTCAGAGAGTTGGCTGCTGGTGAGTATGCCGAAGGCCTGTTGTGTAAAGGCATCGAATCCTTCCATTGCCTTGCTGTTGTCCACATCCCGCCGAAACTGGTCGAAACGACGCAGGAGCTTTCCGCGGTCATCCAATCGATCAAGTGTGATACCGGTAAGGGTAAGGTCCGCCTTGCCCTCGTCCATCGGCTTGAAGGGCGCATGCGCACTGCCCAGAAAGCCTGGCTTGCCGTTGTTATATGGCTGGTGCTGCATGCGGGGCGAAAGGGCGACAAAAGGAGGAATGCCGGGGACGGTGCTGTTGCGCAACTCGCTGAGGGAAGAGCCCATCTCCGGCCAACCGCCTGTAGGCTGACGTTCGTTAAGGCGGCCGGTAAGGCACTGGAAGGATTCATGCCGATCCTTGGCTCCGACGATGGACCGGATGGGGATCAACTTGTCCATGTTGCGCGCCAGACGCGGCAGCAGTTCGCAAATTTCAATACCGGGTACACGGGTCTTGATGGGGTTGAATTCACCGCGAATCTCGCGCACCGACTCCATCTTCAGATCATACATGTCCTGATGGGCAGGCCCTCCCGGCATGTAAATCATGATCACTGCCTTGTGCCCCAGTCCGCCACTTTTAGCGGGCTTGGGCGCGGCATTCTCAGCAGCCAGAATTTGTGGCAGTGACAAGCCGCCCATCGCCAGCCCGCCCACCTGCAAAAAGGAACGCCGCGAAAGCCCGTCACAAAACCGTGGACCGCACTGATTGCTGAGAAAATTCAGCATGGATTTATTGTAACAGAAAATGGCTCGGTCGCAAGTGTACCTTCCTGTTCGATTCCCATAACCCGCTCCAGCTTCATTCCTTTCTAAAGGCCCACAGGTATTTTTCGCTACGAATATAGATTGTGTTTGCATCAAAGGCCGGCGAGACATGGATCTGGTCACCCAGTTTGTGTTGGTGAGCGATATCCAGTTTATCACCTGTTTTGACCACAGATATCTGGCCCGGTTCTGAGGTGAGATAAAGATGACCATTGGCAATTACCGGTGAAGCACTGTACTGGCCCGAACCACCGAGCCGTTCGCTATAGATAGGGTTGCCATCAGTGGCATTAACTACAGTCAGGATGCCGCCGCTGCGAACCATGTACACGCGGTTCTCGTAAAAAAAAGGTGATGGAATTTCAGGAATGCCACGGTTGTGTTCCCACGCAAGATGGGTGGCGGTAATATCGCCCTTGCCGCCGGGTTTCACGGCGATGAGCATGGGCTTGCCGCTGCCATGGGAAAAATTTGCGGTGAATTCTTTTTTGCTCCAGAAGCCATCACGGTTTTTATCCATCCAGCCGAAGATGCCGTCCAGCCGTCGACTGCGTTTGTTTTTATCTTCAGGCAAGGGCATGCCGTAACCGGGATGGCCGTAAGGGAGCTCGGGCCGGAATGGAAAGGTGAAGTGGCCGGTCATCTCATTGCGCGAAAGTTTCTCATCACCATTTTTGTCGTAGTGGATCACTGATTTCCAAAAGGGCTCCGGATCGATTTCCATACTACCACCACCACCACGGCGCGAAGCAGAGGCAAATACCATGCCATTGCCCGTGATGGGTGCGGAAATGGTTTCGCGAGAGAAACCTGTTACATACCATTTCTCCTGACCAGAGGGCAGGGTGTAACCACAAAGCCGGCCGTTACCCAGAACAACCAGTTCAGTTTCCTTTCCATGGGTCCACAAGGTGGGTGTGGACCAGCCGCTACGATGGAAGGGGCGCGGTGTTTCCCACGCGATGGAGCCGTCCAGTTTTTTTAGGGCTACAATTTTGGAGCGGCTGAGAAGGCTTTTGTGTAGATTGTTGTCATCATCAATAACCTGAATAATGAGGTCCTTATAACTAATGGGTGAGGAAGAGGTTCCGTATAGGGTGCGCGGGATGGGTAAACGTTTTTGCCATAGTTCTTTTCCTGTATGGTCATAACAAAGCACACCAAAGGAGCCGAAGTAAACAAAGATGCGATTCTCATCCACCACCGGTGTGGGGGCCGCGTGGCTATTGGCTTTGTGTACGCGTTCCAGCTTCACCTCGGGAGCTTTGCGTTGCCAGATTCGTTTCCCATTTGCTTTGTCGTAGGCGTAGGTATTTAGGCGCCCGTGCTCAAGGCCGGTCAAAAAAATCAGTTTATCGGATAAAACCGGCGAGGAATGGCCAACTGATACAGGTGTTTTCCAGGTAGGCTTTGCCGAATCAATCTGAACGGGTGGTTTACTCTCACTTGCGACTCCAGATCCATTGGGTCCGCGCAGTCGGTTCCAAAGACGATTGGGTTCCGCTGCCTGTAGCAAGCCAGTGAATAAAAGGGCTATGACACAGCTGAGTTGGTGCACTTGGCAACGTTAAGGAGTGAAATCATTTTTTCCAACCCAAACATTATTTATCCTTCTCAGTTCCGTTAAGTGATTGAGGTGGTAAGCGCCGAGCCATTGTGTATTCTCGCCTGAAAGGGGGATGCTGTCGCCATTGGCCTTGGAATATCCTATGCGTAATAAATCAATAAGGTTCCGAATTTGAATCCGCAAAAGGAAGAGGTCATCGCCGGTATGGAAGGCTTTGTGGCAGGGCAATTGGATTTGTTGGAAACGGTAGCAGATAGTTGGCAACCAACCGATCTATTGCCAGATTTTATGTCCGAAGGATGGGAGGACTCGGTGGCTGAATTACGTGATCAATCCGAAGGATTGGCTGACGATGTTTTGGTGGTCCTCGTGGGTGACATGGTGACTGAGGAGGCGTTACCTACCTATCAATCGCTACTCAATGGGTTCGAAGGGACATCGGATAAGTCTGGGGCTGATACCAGTGCTTGGGCACGGTGGACACGTGGGTGGACGGCGGAGGAAAATCGGCATGGAGATCTTCTCAATAAATATCTCTATCTCTCCGGGCGAGTGGATATGAAGGCGGTGGAAGTGACGATTCAGAATCTCATTCGCAACGGGTTTAACCCCGGTACAGCTAATGATCCTTATAAAGGGTTTGTCTACACTTCATTTCAGGAACGTGCGACAAAGATATCGCACAAAAATGTGGCCAAATTGGGGCGTGACGGTGGGGATGAACGGTTACAGAGTATTTGCTCCATGATCGCTGCGGATGAGGCCCGGCACGAGAAGGCTTACACTAATTTCATGGCTCATATTTTTGAGCAAGATCCGGCGGGGGCAGTGATGGCTTTTCATGATGTTATGCGTAAACAGGTGGTGATGCCTGCACACCTAATGGACGATGGTGCTGATTCGGATTTGTTCGAGGATTTCGCAGTCGTAGCTCAACGTTTGGGCGTATATACGGCATTTAATTATTCCGAGATTGTTGGCCATTTGGTGAAATCGTGGAAGGTAGAGCATCTCGTGGGTCTTTCCGGTGAGGCGGCCAAAGCTCAGGATTACCTTTGTCGTTTAACTTCACGTTATACGAAGCTCGCTGAAAGAAATGAGCACAGGAATACTTTAGGTAGCCCTAGAAAGTTTAGTTGGATCTTCAACCGTTCGGTTTAGTTTTCAGCCGTTTTTCAATGAATGAGACAGCATTTGTGCCGTCTCATGTTTGCGGTAATTAGTTGACCGTTACACGACGGCTGACGATAATTTAATAGCAGAAGGGATTACGATGAAATGTGATTATGCATGTGGCTCGGAGGAACACTTGATTGCGCGACGTCAATTTCTAGGTGGAATGGCCGCAGGCGGTGCGATGTTGGGAGGTCTAGGCACTTTTACCACAGCTGAGGCTGTGGTAAAAATGGCCAAAAACCAGAAACGTATGATTGTGGTGCGTATGGCCGGTGGTTTGAGTCAGCTTGAAAGCTGGGATCCCAAACCGGGTACAGACACAGGTGGCCCGTTTCGTGCGATTAAGACAAGTGTGCCTGGAGTGCACATCTGTGAGCTTCTCCCACATACGGCAAAGGTTATGCATCACCTTTCCATGGTGCGCAGTATTAATACCAAAAACGGGGATCATGGTAAGGGTACCTATATGATGATGACGGGTCGCCATAAGGCACCCGGTCAAACCTACCCTGAATTGGGAGCAGTGGTTGCGCGTGGCTTGGACAGTGACGCTTTAACTTTGCCCGGTCACATCAAGGTGACCAGTGGTGGGAGCGGGGGGCGTAATAATGATGCGGCTTATCTGGGGCCGAAGTATGCGAGTATTTCCCTCGATGGAGGTAAACCTCCAGCTTACACCCAAAGACCAAAGGATGTGACTGAGACTGCGGCAAAACAGCAAAATCAGTTTCGTCGATTGGCCAATGACCGGTTCGCCAAACGGCGGCGGACCGCTGAGACCGATGCTTACGTGCAAAGTTTTGAGCAGGCACAGGAACTCATGGCTCAGCGTGATGTGTTTGATTTGAGCAAGGAGTCGGATAAGGACCGGGAACGTTACGGCAAGACGCAGTTTGGTGAACATTGTCTGCTCGCCCGTAGGCTCGTGGAGAATGGGATTACCTATGTGCAGGTGAGTCATAGCAACTACGACACACATAACGAAAACTTCAATTTTCACTTCGAGCAACTCGGTGAATTCGACAAACCCTTCGCCACGCTCGTGGCTGATTTGGCTGGAAGCGGATTGCTCGAGCATACCCTGATTGTGGTGCTCAGTGAATTTGGGCGTACGCCGAAGATCAACGCCCGCTACGGCCGCGATCACTGGGGTAATGCGTGGAGTGTTTGTCTGGGTGGGGCAGGTATTGTTCGTGGTGGAGTCATTGGTTCAACCAATAAGAATGGCACCGCAGTGGCCGATGCTGAGTGTGACGCAGGTCATCTCTTTCATACCTATCTCAAGGCACTGGATATGAACCCACGTGGATCTTTTAAGGTGGGAGGTCAGAAATTGCCGGTCGCCGATCCAGCCTTTGAACCGATCAAGGAACTATTGGTCTAGGGCGAGGCCATGGCGGTGGATCCCAAGCAGGTACATGTGGCGAAGTCTTTCGCCCACACCGCACCTTTAATCAACTGCAGATTTGATCCCTCCGGCCAGTATCTATTCGCTACAGCTGAAGACCGCGCAATTATTCGTTGGAAACTAGCTGATGGCAGCAAGGTCACCTTCACGGGACACGATTCCTGGGTGCGTGGCTTGGCCTTTTCCAAGGATGGTCAGACGCTGGTGACCAGCGGCTTTGATGATACTTTGATCTGGTGGCCTGTTGTTGCTGAGAAACCTGAGCCCATACGCAAAATTACTGCTCACAAGGGTTGGATACGCGCAATTGAGGTTAGTCCGGACGGTAATCTTTTGGCTAGCGGGGGCAATGATCGCCTCGTCAAACTTTGGAATATGGCAGATGGGAAGTTGTTCAGGGAACTGTCTGGGCATGAGTTGGACATTTATTCGCTGCTATTTCATCCCGAAGGTAAGCACCTTATCTCCGGTGATCTGATGGCGCACATTCGTCAGTGGGATATCACTTCAGGAAAAGAAGTGCGGAAATTCGACGCAAAGGATTTGCACACCTATAACGGAGGCCAACGGGTCCATTATGGTGGAGTTCGTAGTTTGGCGTTAACTGCCGACAACAAGCAACTGATTGCTGGCGGGCTTTATAAGGGAACCAATCCCTTGGGAGCGGTGAACGAGCCCTTGGTCATGCGTTTTAACTGGGAGAGCCAGAAGGTAATTAAGAAACATATCACCGAAGGAGTGAAGGGCGTGATTTGGCGGAACATTATTCATCCGAAGGGCTTTGTGATCGGCTGTTCTGGTGGTAGTGGCGGTGGTTGGCTTCTTTTCTGGAATGAGGGAGACGAAAAGGCCTTTCACAAACAGAAACTGCCTGATACTGCCCGTGAGATGGATCTTCACCCTGATGGTGTTCAACTGGCCGTGGTGCACTGGAACAAGAAAGTTTCACTCTGTCGCCTCGAAAAGAAACCGGCCACGCCAAAAAAATAAAAAGGCCGCCCGTAGGCGTCCACTAGCCGAAACTGCCTTACTTTTGGGTTATTTCTTATTGCCCGCAGGCAGCACCTTGCCTAATGCGTGGTCGGCGGGCTTGATGCCGCGCCGGAAGCTGTTGAAACCGTAAAAGAGGGGCTTATAGGGATCCATGTAATCCACATTCGCCTTTTTGGGAACTTCCATGCCAAGTCCCTCATAGGTTGCATTCACAATCATGCGCCGCAGATCTTCGCTCTGAAGATCGGTGGCTGCGCCCATGGTGGTACAGAAAATCTTACTTGTTTTTCCGCTCGGCCACTTGTGTTTGCGCGTCCAAGCTACAGCCATGGCAGGATCGTTTACACCGGTCACCTTGTTAAGGGCTCTATTTTTCTTTTGTCGGGCAGAGGGCTTGGAGTCCGGTTCCATATTCTCTAGCACTAGTCCGCGCATCAAGATCTTTGCATCCTTCGGCGGATATGCTTCGTACACGTCCGAGTCGGCGAAGACATCGGTTACACCATTAAGAATGGGATCTTTTTCTGATCCCTTTTCAATTGCGCCGCGGCATGCCTCGCGTTTGTGACCTCCCCAGTGGCTTACCCAGCCTTCGCCAAGTACACGCTTGCCGAAGCCTCCCAATTTGCCGCGAAAGGCGTGGGTACTGGTACGTAGGCCGATTACCGGGATCCCCCGGTTGCAGGCGTTATCAAAGCGCTTGTAAACTTCTTCAGGCCAGGTGCGAAAGCGCAGAAGCATGATGATGGCATCGGCACTATCCAGTGCTTGCGGGTGAGAGAGGCTCTTCTGGTTATTGGGATCAATCTCTCCCTTGTCATTCAAGGAAAAGAGAACGGTGCACTTGAATCCATGACGTTGACTCATAATCTTGGCCATCATTGGCAGGCCTTCCTCACCGCGATACTCTTCATCGCCGGAGAGAAAAACGATATGCTTGCCCTTGCCCACTCCGGTTTTACCCTTATAGACCATGTGATCTTCGGCTGACTGCACAACAGGCAAGGTCAGCAGGAATGCAAAAAGTGATAGAAAGATTTTCTTCATGAGATATTTTCAGTTCGTTAGATTCGAGGATCAGGGGTTATTTTAGCGACCGCAAGCCCCCCTGCAAACTCCAAATGTCTGATAAACAGCTCATTCTCATCCGGCATGCCAAGTCCAGTTGGGATGATATTGGTTTGGATGATCATGAGCGGCCATTAAATAAGCGTGGCGAACGTAATGCCCCGGCGATGGGCGAACGATTGAAGACGTTAGGCATGTGCCCCGATGTAGTATTCACGAGTAGTGCTGTGCGGGCGGTAACTACTGCTCAAATAATCTGTGGCAAACTAGATTTTTCCGCGGAAGAGGTTATTCGTAAGGATGACCTGTATCTCGCTGATGTTCCTCAGTGGCTGGAAATTATCGGGGAATTGGATGACGCTTGGAAAATAGTTATGGCCTTTGGTCACAATCCTGGATTAACAGAGTTGGTCGCTGGAATATGGCGTCTGCCAATTCTAAATGTTCCCACATGTGGAGCAGTGGTTTTGACTTTTAATGGAGGCACATGGAAAAAAGCGACCTTGGATCAGCCAGTAAAGGCCAGCTTCGATTACCCAAAGAATAAATCAGCGTTACCTGAAGTGCTTCGCTAGTTGGTCTTTTTTTCCTGGCGTCCACGGTTGAAGAACTGCTGGAGAATATTGGCACCATTATTGCCTGTGCCCAGTTCCTCCGCTTTGCTTGGGTCGATCATGACTTCAATGCGGTTATGGGTCCCATCCAAGGCACGGTTTAACGATTCGTCCTCAGGAGATGTTTCCTTAATGTCTGTAATGAGCTTTTGTCGGTTGCGTAGTGTAGATTCGGCTCGGTCACCGCCTGTTAAGTGACCCAAAGCCAGAAAGCGGAGGGGGCCCAAATCTTTGTTGGTAATTACTTCTTTGAAAAATGCGTTGCTGTCTGGATTGGTTCCCACGTGCTTGAGGATGGCGTCACCCAACGCCATTTTATCGCCATCATCAGTCAGATTTTCATCCTTCACCTTGGCGTATAGGAGAGGCACGGCTTTTTCACCCAATATCTTTGTTAGGTAGTTGACAACCGCACCATCAACGCGTCCTTCCGGGGTAATAATCATGAGCTTGGCTGTCTCAACAAATGTTGCATCCTTATATTTTATCAAAAGCGAGAACAGAAACATGCGAGAGGATTCATCGAGCAGACTGTTACCATTTGTATCCGGCGGATTTGTTAGAAGTTCATGGACAGCTGCTAAAACCTCTTCTTTATATTTGTCTGGGGCGATTTCGCTGAGGATTCTGTCCAAATAGGCGACTTCCAGTCCACGTCCAGTCTCTGACAATACCTTTGCCAATATTTCTTCCGCCTTTGGTCCACCTATGTCGTGAACCACATCAAAGAGACCCAGGCGCATAGAACCAGGTTCTAGTTCCCGTTTCATGTTTTGCACCATGCTGGTGAGGAAATAACTACCTAACCCGGATGTAACAAATTGACCGATGCCACTGGGTTTGGTCTCTTCACCACGGTCTTCGGCTTCCTTGGCTTCTTGGCGTTGTCGATCGAAAGCTTGGGCAGTAGCTTCGTATTCAATGTCTTGCCCTGTTTCAAAGAATTCTTCAATGGCCGGGAGGGCCTTTTCCTCTGCTTTTGTCAGGCCTACCATGTAATGGATAATTTCCTGCATGGTTTGCTGGCGAGTTTCACCGGTGGGGCGCAGTTGCTTGAGGTTGGCAATGTATTCCTCAGGGGAGATTTTCACGACCTTTTCAACAATCTTTTCGGTTTCTGTGTTAATCACATCCACTTTGCCGGCACGGGCTTCGGCCTCTTTCAGATCTTTCTTTAGTTTAGCGATTAGATCGCTTTGATCGTTTTCAGATGAGCCAGTCTTGGCGCTCTTACTTGAATTAAGGATATATCCGGCTGTGAGGCCGATGATTGCAGCAATTAGGATGGGAACGACTTGTTTCATATGAGCTGGTTAGAATAATAATTTATTCTCGAGGAGCACGGCGCTCTTCCAGAACTGAATTGAATTTATTTTCCATTCGGTCCAGGCCGCCGGCGAATTCGGGATGGGTCGATTGCTGGCGCATCTGGGAGAGGAGTCGTTGCCGTGCCGCGATAGCTTCATCTGAAGTGTTTTCAAGATTGCGAAAGAGTGCAGTGGTTGGAAGCTTCATCACCCCCCAGTTAAAGCGTTCCCCTTCCTTCTGTCTGTTTAAGCCTTCCTCAACCGTTTGCAGGAGTAATCGGTCCGCAGCAGCATTTTGGCCAATGTAATGGAGCATCGCATCACGCAAGGCGTAACTGGCTATATCGTCAGTGATACGGCCATCGTTAACTGCCGTTTGAATGATCGGAATTGCATCCGCACCCAAGACCTTCCGCAAGTAGGCCAGAGCATCGCCGTCAACTGACCCGTCAGAACGCACCAGCAGACCTTTGGCTGTATCTACAAATTCAAGATCCTTATACTTAACGAGTATGGCATAGAGGAAGGCCTTGGCATTCCGATCAATCTCCAGTGCATTTTCATCAGTATTTTCAGGTAAAGAAGCGAGTAGTTCGCGGGCAGCGCTAAGGATTTCCTTTACGTATTTATCTTGGGCAACCCGTTGTAGGTATTCTTCAAGGTAGGCGACTTCTACTCCCCGGTCGGTTGTTTCCAGTACTGCCAAGAGAATTTCGATGGCAGACTGGGATCCGATTTGTGCGGTTGCGTCAAAAAGACCGACTCGGAGCGTGGGCGGGAATTTTTTATCCAATTTTGGATATGGACGAAAATAGGCCCAAACGGCCCCGTTACGTTTTTGTTTCTTTTCTTTGTCGGCGGATTTTCCAATTTTCTTTTCACCGTCCTTATCAGGCTTGGAGCTTTTAACATTAGCGTTTTTGTTATCTTTGCCTTTGGAGGCTCCTTTAATGACGGCCTTTTCGGTTTTGATCCTATCGCGGAAGGTAAAGTCTTGGATGCTTTCAAGAAATTTTCTGATTGGCGGTAATGCGTCAACACCGTGTTCAATTAAGGATTCAAAGAGATATACTGCACGCCGGTCGGTGCGTTCATTCTGTGGCTCCAGACTAATGAGTTGATCTATAATTTCCTGTGGAGGCATCCGGTTATCAATGGTTTCACCCGGTATCTCGACCTTGGTTTCAATGAGTTCCACCCGGCCCGATTTGGCCTTTGCCTCCTTCAGTTCCTTGTTGAGTTTTGCGATTTGTTCATCCTTTTGGGTTCCTTCACCCGAATCACGGTCTGTGGGTGCGTTGGGTTTGTTGAGCAGGACAAACATTGCGGATAAGCCCACCACAAGGGCCACTAGGATAGGGATTATTTGTTTCATCAAGCTATTACAGCGACAATACTGGTTTGGTTACTGTATTAACCATCAAATTCTAACGGTTTTGGTTCCGCAAGCGTGCGGTGGCGGCCTTGAGTTCGTCAACGTTCAAAGTCTTGTCTCCATTGGTGTCAGAGCGATCAAACGATGCCTTCATCCAGCTTGGAGCTTCATCTAGCTCAATTTTTCCATTTCCATTGCGATCGGTGCGTTTAAAAAATGCGTTCAAACGGTCATCCATATTATCTTCTCGAATGCGACCTGCTCTTTGACGAGCAGTTCTAACACCTGTTTCGCTAATGTGCTTTCGATACAGGCTGGTCAGTGTGGAGAACCTCTCCCCTTCAGCTGGTCGGCAGAGAAGGGTGAGGCTGCCCATTTCATCTTCACTTTCAGGCCCCCACCGTACTCGTTTGGGGGGTACACTTGGATTATTGGGGTTCGAGGAAGAATTATCCCAAACTACGGTGGACTCTAGTTTGGTGCCTTTGGGCAGACCGATAAAATCTTCAAAGTGATACTGTTCCTGCCATGAAAAATCCCAATCCGGGATGTTAAGTAAATCCAACTTTTTACCATTAGGAAGTGTAGCGCTCATGCTCAATTTTTTGCCCAAGTAATGGGCATGTGCACTAACAGCAAAGGCTTCTACATCAATGGGTAGAGTAAAGCTATCGCGAACAGTAAAGGCCTTTTCTCCGGCCGGAATATCTACGCCGGAAAGTGCACCAAACACGGGAGGTAATTGTACGCCAGTAAAAGTTGTCTTTGGGGAGATATCAGTGAAGTAAAGCCCTACAGAGGATTGGTCTTTTTCGGGTTTGCCTGAGGGGTGATAGTGCATAGCCAGTACCAAGTCTGCATTGCGTGGAAGTCGCCACGCCAAGTCTTCAGGTAATTTATTCGGTTGACCGCCTGCTGCCCATCCTCCTAGTTGTCCGATTCCACTTCCTTGACGACGCATTCTGCGAAAGCCGGGCAATCTTTCTCTCTTGTCCAAACGTCTTGCTTCGCCGGTTGTATCATAGCTAAAGAGACAATGATGCACTACAGTGCTGGCACCGGGGCGGAATTCTATGGCTTTTAACCATTTGTCTTTGGGTAAATTCAAGGGTACGACGAAGCTGCGATAGATATCACGACCGGCCGCAGGCACAGGAAAGGATTCTGTCATTTTAACTACCAAATCAGGTTTGCCCAGTTGCCATCCGGTAATGAATTTTGGGATTTTTTGTAATTTGCTTGGGTTGCCTTCAGGCATGCCAGCCTCAACCCATTTACTGATTGTAGTGATTTGTGCGTCAGATAGGCTGCGATCTCCATGGAATTTGAATGAACTTTTTTGAGCGTGCCATGGGGGCATAATCCGATCTTCAGTCACGCGTGCAATGAGTTTTCCACGTTTACTAACGTCATTATAGTCCATCAATTTGAACGGGCCGGATTCGCCTGGTCGATGGCAGGAAGTGCAGTTTTGGAATATGATGGGAGCCACATGTTCGGTGAACGTCACTTCCTTTGCTGCTATGTGTAGAGTTGTGAATGCTAAAACAATTAGAATCTTTTTCATTTTAATTTTTGGATATAACACCCAATACACTCGCCTCTTGGCTGTGGAACTTTTTTTCCGGATAGAACTGCCTCAATAGCATCATGCAAATCGTGTTGGGTAACCACACGTCTTGGTTTTCCATAGTCTTCATAAAAATTATTAATTCGTCCTCGGTAGAGCACTTTCCCTTTGTTAACTATTACCGCTTCGGGTGTCATTTCAGCGCCAGTTAACTTTACCAGCCGGTGCTTGCTGTCTAGGACACTAGTGATATCATTAAGGCTGAAATCTTTTCGGTGGGTTGTTAGCTCATTTTTTGACGTATCTGGGTCGGTATAAACTAAGATAAACTTCACCTTATCCTGATAGTTGTTGGCGATGCGTTGGATTTCAGGAACCATCTTATTTGCCACTGGGCAATCGTAAGTGGTGAAAAATAATACCGAAGGCTTTGCCGCTGGGAACGGCTTGATAGATTTGCCATCAACATCTTTTACAGCTAAGTCAGTCTTGACTGTTTGACTGCACACATTTGCAGCCGTCAGCCAACCTGCGACTAAAATAACTAGACTCATATGTCCCATAAAATACTGGTTTGATATACGATTTTCAGACGATCAGGTTACCATCAATATAGTTCTGTGATGCAATGGCCGGTCAGTTAACGCTGAGAGGCAACTAACTCGGCAATCTGCACCGCATTCAAAGCTGCCCCTTTGAGAATTTGATCACCAACCACCCAGAAACTTAGGCCGTTTTTCATGGCGCAATCCTTGCGGATTCGACCGACTGCACAGTTGTCTTTTTCGGCCATGTTCAGAGCCAGAGGATAGATATTATTTTTTACATCATCGAGTAGATCAAGCCCAGGCGCATTCCTGAAGATACGTCGGGCGGCACTCACGCTTACTGGTTTGCTGAATTCGGCATTCACAGAAATGGAATGGGCGCGATAGACGGGGATGCGCACACAGGTGCTACTGGCCTTAAAACGCGCGTGATGCATGATTTTCCGTCCCTCATTCTCGAGCTTCATTTCCTCCTTGGTGTAGCCGCTATTAAGGAAGGTATCAACATGTGGCAATGCGTTAAACGCGATTTGGTGCGGGTATATCGCCTTCTTTACTTTACGGCCGTTGGCGAGCGCCTTGATCTGTTGTTCCAGTTCTATGATTCCCTGAGCACCACTGCCAGACACAGCTTGGTAGGTTGACGCAAAAATTCGTTTTAGGCCGAAGGCCTTATGTAACGGGTAAAGAGCCATGAGAGTGATGGCAGTCGTGCAGTTTGGGTTAGCAATAATGCCCTTATTCCTTTTGACGTCGTTCCCATTGATTTCTGGTACCACCAGCGGCACATCTTTATCCATGCGAAAGGCACTGGAATTATCAACAACCACTGCACCTGCTTTAACCGCTCGGTGGACAAATTTTCTGCTGATTTCACCTCCGGCACTGAAGAGTGCGATGTCTGCATCCCTAAATGAATCATCGGTTAATTCACGAACGGTGATAAATTTTCCTTTGAAGCGGACTCGTTTGCCTACGCTACGCTTTGAAGCCAAAGGCATAAGTTGGTTTACAGGAAAACGGCGAGTCTCAAGAACCTTTAGCATTTCCTGTCCAACCGCTCCGGTGACGCCTACCACCGCAATATTGACTTTTCGCTTTCTCATGAAAGGGGCGGGGAGCATACGCGAAACACTTGCCCTGTCAAACCGCCAAAAAGGCTCGTCGCCTACTGATGCATGTGGTTGGGTGGTCGCCGTGAGTGAAGGCGTCACTATTCGGCCTGCCAGAAGAGAGGATGTGCAGGCTATTCTCGTGATTTATAATGCAGCTGTTCGGGAACCGGCTTCAGCATATGAGGATGCACCCCACACCTTGAATCAGCGTGAGATGTGGTTCGATCACTTTAGTAATCGTGATTTTCCCATTGTGGTTGCTGAGTTGGATGACATTGTCGTTGGTTGGGGTTCTCTAGGGCCGCATCAGGAAAGAACCGGATTTCGTTTCACTGGTTCAGTGGCAGTGTACGTGGATAAAATGTACAGGCGCCGGGGTTTCGGTGGTCAATTGTTGGAGGCTTTATTGGAAGCAGGTCGCCAGCGCAAGTTACATGCGGTATTGGCCGTAATTGATTCGCAAAATGGACCAAGCTTGGAGCTGCACCAGGAACACGGTTTTACGCAGGCCGGTGTACTGCGAGAGGCCGGGTGCAAGTTTGGAGAGTGGCGCGATGCGGTTTATCTCCAGTGTCTTTTGGATGATCGCCCTGTGCCCGAACCATAAAAAAACCGGTCGCGTCTTTTCAGGTGCGACCGGTGAAAGAGTAAGTTGTTTTAGTTGCCGGCTTTGGGTTGTCCCCCCTTTTTGCGACGTTCTTCCATTTGCTTACGGAAGTCGTCCATACGTTTCTTGCGCTCCTCATCAGCTTTGGCACGAACGGGGTCGACCAGCCTGAAATTTTTGTCAAACCCTTCCGCGTCCGGATTGGCGAGTGCATTTAAACGTTGTTCCACTGAGGTAAACATGGTCTGGAAGTCTGGGTCACTGGTGCTTGCCTTCAGGCTGCCGAGGGCTCCACGGCGCAGGGAGATTCCGTCGGCATCGGGTTTACCTTCGGTAAGGCGGCGAACTTCCCTTACAGCTGACTCGCGTGAACCACCTCCGCGTCCTCCACGTCCCCAGTCGCCACCACGTCCACGGTCTCTGTTGTCTCCTCCACCTTCGCCGCTGGCCTCGCGTGCTGCTCTTTCAGCTTCGCGTTTGGCATCTGCTTCCGCCTTGGCGACGGCTTCTTCTCCCATTTTGACGAGATAGCCTTGAAAACGTTCCACAAGAATCTGTCCAGACTCGGGGTGAATGTCGATGTAGTCGTTAATTACTCCATAAAGCTCACCTTTGCCGCGGTCGTCTAAAGCGCTTTCACGGTAGACTTGGGCGAGAATTGGTACTGAGTCTCCTTCAAGGACCTCACGGAAATAGCGCAGTGCGTTTCCATTCAGTTTACCTTCAGCTACTAGTAATTCAGCTGCCTCACCGGAAAAAGTGGCATCCTTGTACCTAATAATCAATTGCCACAATCGTCCATTTGTCTCCTGTTCCAATCGGGATGGGATATCGGAAAGCTCAGGAGGGTTCATCAGTAAATCCTTGGCTGCACCCAGCACTGCTTTGGCGTACTTGTGCTCGCCTTCAGCAATCTCGGCGAGCATGCGGTCGATTAGATTCACTTCCACACCACTGCCAGTGTAGCCAAGAATTTTAACCAGGGCTGCTTCAGATTCGTTGGTGCTAATGCGTCCCAAGGTTTCTATGAGGCCCAGTCGGAGGGATTGGGGCATCATCTCGCGGCTGGTTTCACCACGGTTTCCGGGTCCGCGGTCTTCTCCTCTACCGCGATCACCACCGGGGCGCTGACCCTGACCTTGTTGCGCTGCACGCTCCCGCATCCGCTCTCGGAGTTGCTCCAGATCGGGACGTTGACCGCCGCCGCCGGGACGTTGACCGCCGCCACCAGGACGTTGACCGCCGCCGGGCTGGGCTGAGAGTGTGGCAGTGAGAGCTGCTAGGGTAATGAGTGTGTAAATTCGGTTCATGTTATTTATTAGTTACTGGTTAAAATGATTATTAGCGGCCACCTCCACGACCACCCGGTCCACCACGTCCTCGGCTACTACCGCCGCCAATCAGGCTGCGAATGACGCGACCCGCATCATCACCCATTGCTTCGATCTGGGTTTTTTGGTCCTCGGTCATGAGTTCAGTATATTGTGACTGAAGGTCGGTGAAGAAAGCGCGCATCTTTTCGCCCCGTTCTTCCCGGGACATCTCTTCGTTGCCCCATATCTCCCGCATCTTTTCACGAGTCTGATCGCGGGTTTTTTCCGCAAGAGCTTTCATTTCTTCAATCTGGCTACTGCTGATTTGTAGACGTTGGCGAACGCTTTGGCGGCCGAATTCCTTGTCCTGATGTTGGTCCAGGAAATTGTTGATGGCAGGTACTGCGTCATTGCCCGCATCCACCAAGCTTTCGAAATAATGGATAACACGCCGCTGAGAATCCGTGCTCTCGCCGGTTAGTGCATCTGAAGCGAGTTTGTCAATCAGGTCAGCAGGGTTGGTCACGACTCCCTGCAATGAGACTTTGGCCCCTTCGACAACCAGTACCTCATTTTTGTTGGCTTTGGCATTAGCCTCGCCTAAGGCTTTTCTAAGGGCCGCAATGGTTTTGTCTTTGTCTTCGGTTTTGGCTTCAACCTTTTGTTCGACTTGGACTTTATTCTTTGTACCTGTAACGAAGTAAGTGGCTGTGGCACTTACGACCATCGCTACGAGGATTGCTGCAACAGTTTTCATAGTATCTAATTATTCAGGGGTGGTGGACGACAATATAACTGACTTGGTTACAATGGGGCGAAATTAATCTTTTGACCGGAAAAGTCGAGCGTTTCAGTAAGTGACAGCACTTTTATTGTCCTATTTGTTGAGGTTCTTCTTTGGGTGTTTTTTCGGGGTTGCCCCGGAGTTTGGCAATTATTTCAGGCATTTTCGCCAGTAAATGGTCTACTTCCCCATCGGTGGAGTATTTACTGAGGCTCAGGCGTACTGCACTCATGGCGAGTTCAGGGGTCAGGCCCATGGCGGTGAGTACGTGGCTTGGTGCTAGTGAGCCGGTGGTACAGGCCGAACCGCTGCTCGCACATATCCCTTCACGATCCAGCAAAAGGAGAATGGCTTCAGCCTCACAATTGGCGAAGCTTAAGTTGCTTGTATTAGCCAACCGGGGTTCCTTGGCTCCGTTCCGTGTAACCCCATCAATGGCATCCATAATTCCTTCCTCCATCCTGTTGCGTAAGGCTCTGATTCGATCTAAATTATCCTCCAAGCTGGCGATCGCAATTTCAGCTGCTTTACCAAAGGCGACAATGTTGGCTACATTTTCGGTCCCACCTCGGCGACCCTGTTCTTGGCCTCCACCCATGACGTAAGGTTGGAAGGAAACCCCCTTGCGAACGTATAGTAATCCAATGCCTTTGGGGGCGTGCAGCTTGTGCGCTGAGAGCGACAGGAAATCCACCTCCATCGCTTTGACATCCAGTTTGAGTTTACCCGGGGTCTGCACCGCGTCCGTGTGAAAAGGAACGCCTCTTGCCCGGCAGATGGCTGCTATTTCCTCAATGGGATAGATGACGCCAGTTTCATTGTTGGCCATCATCACCGACACAATGGCCGTGTCTTCCCGGATTGCTTCGTAGATTTCGTGCACATCCAGTTGCCCGGCGCGGTCCACGGGAATCCAAGTGACTTCACACCCTCGCTTTTCCAGAGATTGGCCAAACTTAATATTGGCCGAGTGTTCTATAACCGTGGTGATTATGTGGCGTTTGCCCGGTTGGATGGCCAGAGCACTGTTGATAGCGGCATTGTTACTTTCAGTACCACAACTGGTAAAAATAATTTCACGGGGACTGGCATTAATAAGTGCAGCCACTTTTTCTCGAGCCTCTGCCACTGCCTGACCCACCGCTTTACCAAAGGAATAAGCGCTTGAAGGATTGCCCCACTGCTCAGTGAGGAAGGGCAACATCGCCTCCACAACCTCCGGGGCAACCCGGGTAGTGGCGTTGTTATCCAAATAATAGACTGATGATTCTTCGCTCATCGGCACGAGCCTACGAGAAATTTATCGCAGGCGAACGGCGAGTGAAACAGAGTTCGGGCCTTAAAATCAAAGCTTTTTCTCGTCAATGAGAGATAATGACCCTATCCTGCTAAAGCGTTCCTCACCGTATGAGAGTAGCATTTTCATCGTTAGTAATGACCCTCGGTTCAGTCATATGGCTGTCTTTGGGTTGTGGTGAAAACGCTGGGGATACGTCCAGTGAAAAGCGGGTGTCTGCTGAAGCAGAACTGTGTGAACAATGCCAGACCCCTGGTAGCAGAACGAGCTTCCTTCAAGCCGCTATTAAAGACGGCCAATTTGTGGCAAATGAGGGGCTGTTGTCTGAAAAGCAAATTATCGAAGTGCTCAATGAGAGGATCATTGGCGCTGATTTAGCGCTAGAAGAGGTACAGGTGTTTAGTGAGACGCGCGTGCCGGATATGCCTCACGTGAGCACTGCTGCGCAGTGGCAGGCGAAGGCCGATCAGATGCGTCGGGACGTACTAGACAAGGTGGTGTTTCGTGGCGCGGCGGCGAAGTGGCGAAATACAAAGCTGAAAGTAGAATGGCTGGAAATAATCGAAGGGTTGCCAGGGTATCGAATCAAGAAACTACGCTTTGAATGTCTGCCTGGTTGGTGGATTCCCGCATTGTTATATGAACCAACCCAGCTTTCGGGCAGGGTGCCTGTGGTGATGAATGTGAACGGCCATGCCCGGCCGGGTAAAGCCACCGATTACAAACAACTGCGTTGTATCAATCTGGTGAAACGCGGCATGATTGTTCTCAATCCTGAATGGATCGGCATGGGTCAGTTTGCCAACCGTATGGGGCATTACCAAATGAACCAGCTTGATCTCTGTGGGGCCTCGGGGATCGCGCCTTTTTATCTTAATATGAGCAAGGGGATTGATGTACTGCTTGGACATCCAAATGCTGATCCCAATCGTGTCGCCGTAGCCGGTCTCTCTGGAGGAGGGTGGCAAACCATCTTCATCAGTTCGCTTGATACCCGTGTAAAGCTGGCTAATCCGGTAGCGGGTTATTCCAGTTTCAAGACGCGAGCGCGTCACGGCTCTGATCTGGGAGACTCCGAACAGACACCCAATGATTTGGCCGTGTATACCGACTATGCCCACATGACCGCCATGTTGGCCGATCGTGCGGCTTTGTTAACCAACAATGCCTACGATAACTGTTGTTTTGCCGCAGGGCATGCCTTGCCTCCACTGGTTGATGCGGCTGCTCCGATATTCAGCCTGCTTGGGCGCCGAGACTTCCTTCGCGCGCATATCAATCACAAGCCAGGCTCTCATAATTTTGGCGTGGATAATCGGCAGCAGTTTTATCGTTTCATTGGTGATGTGTTTTATTCAGACGACAGGGATTTTAACGAGCGCGAGATTTCCAGCGAAGATGAGGTGAAAACCTTTGAGGAATTGATTGTGCCTTTGCCGCAGGACAATCATTCCTTCAACTCCATTGCTCTTAACCTGATAAAAGATTTACCCAAACCCTTCAAGGGCGACAGGCCCGCCAAGCTGATGGAGATTGTTAAAGGGCAGAATTACAAGCTCGTCGCCAAAAAGGTAGGGGAGACCCATGGGGCTCTTCATTATCAATTTGAGTTGGACACAGACTGGACCGTTCCGGGCACCGTGTTTACTCCGGCAAACGTGAAAGGGACCTCGCTATTGGTGGCCGATCTAGGACGCAGGTCGCAGGCCGTGCGTATAAAGGCGTTGCTGGAGTCAGGTCAGAGGGTTGTTGCTATCGATCCATTCATTTTCGGGGAATCAAAAATCAAGAGTCGTGATTTTCTGCATGTGCTATTGGTGCACGCCGTAGGCCAACGGGCATTAGGCATCCAATCCGGGCAAATCGCGGCTGTTGCCAACTGGGCAAAAACGGAATTTCAGAACCCCGTACAGTTAACATCGGTGGGTCCTCGTCTCAGTGTAGCCGCCCGCATTGCGGCGGTTCAAACGGATGCCATCAGTAGTTTGAACCTATACGAGCCCATGAAGAGTCTTAAATCAGTTGTCTTAGAAAACAAAGGGGCTAATCATCTGCCAGAGATGATGTGCTTCGGGTTACTCGAGTTTTTTGATCTTGAGGACATTGAGAGCCTAAAGGCGGCAAAGTAATACAGCCTAAATTGATTATATATATGACCCGGCATATTTTTCTTTTGGCTGGCTTGTTGCTCGCTGATTCAGTCGAGGCGGCCCGGCGGGTACGGGATTTTGAGAAGGCTCCTCATAATTACTGGGAGCGACCGCTTACCGATCGCTTTACGCAAATCAAGACTGCATTGGAGTCGGGGAAACTGCCACTGGATCGTACCAGCGAAAAGGCGTTTGTGGTGAGTTTACTCAAGACGTTGAATATTCCACCTGCCTCCCAAACACTGGTTTATTCCACCACTAGTCTGCAGCTTCGACGGATTTCACCACGCAATCCGCGCGCAATATACTTTAATGAGGATGTTTACGTGGGGTGGGTTCCCGGTGGTCAAATTGAGATAACCTCTATTGATCCGGCTTTGGGAGGAGTTTACTATATTTTTAATATCCCACGTGGCCCAACGCCAATTCGAATAGAACGCAGTGAGCGTTGTTTCAATTGTCACGCGGAATTTGAAATTGGCCGCGTGCCAGGCCTTTTACTAAAATCCGTTATTCCTGGGCCCGGTGGGGGGAGCTTGGAATCATTTCGCAATGACCAAACCGGTCACAGTATCCCCTTCAAGGATCGGTTTGGGGGTTGGCATCTCACAGGCAAACACGATATTGACCAGCATTTGGGAAATATTATTGGTGAGCTGTCACCAGCAGGTCTCAAAAAGTACGCCAACCCTCCGGGACGGCAGTTCCGCTGGCAGACCTATCCAGTTGCTACCAGCGATGTGCTGGCGCATTTGTTGCACGAACATCAGGTAGGTTTTGTTAACCGTGCGGTCAAAGCCACCTACGACACCCGTGGTGCTTTGGCTAAAGGTGATGCCAAGGCAGTGATTGCCAAACATACTGGCATCCTCACACGTTATTTACTGTTTGCTGATGAGGTGCGATTACCCGAGGGAGGTATTGGGGGTGATTCAGCTCTTAAGACACACTTTCTTAAACGTGCACGCAAGACGGTTCAGGGAGTGTCTTTGAGGGAGTTTGATTTACGTACCCGCCTGTTTAAATACCGCTGCAGCTATATGATACATAGTTTTGCTTTTAACGGTTTGCCTGAGGTTTTGAAGATGCGGATTATAGCCAGATTGAGAGCTGCGTTAAATCCGGGGGAGAAGGACTCCCTTTCTTCTCATTTGCATGCAACTGAGAAGAAGGCAATTGGTCATATTCTCAATGCCACGTTAAAGGGTTACCGTGGCGATTGAGTTATTTTCTATTCGCGAGAATCAGAGCAGACAGAACCTGTGAGATGCTTATGAAAAGGGAGAGATCTTCCTCGGTGAAATGTGCTGATGGCGAAGTTGAATCAGCACAAAGAACCCCGATATGATGTGAACCGAAAGTCAGTGGAGAATAAAGACCAGCCTTTATCTTCAGCCTCTTAGCTGATTCTGACATGACCGGATTTTGATGCGATTCCCAAATGAATGCTTTTTTTTCATCCAACGTTCTTTTAATCAGTGTGGTGCTGAAGGCTGGTTCGTGCGCGGGGTAATATGAGGCAGCGACCAATTCCTGCCCGCTTGGTTCGGTTAGAAGAATAACACTTCGTTCCACCTGGTCTAGGAGCGACACGATATCTTCGATTACAAGGGGTAGTCCCTCGTTCAATTCCTTGCTGGATATATCATTTGCCATCTTGCCGAAAAAGTCTGTCGCGATCTTGGTTGCTGATTTTGTTGCGGTGGTGGTTGACGATTGCTGGGCTAGAACCTTGATCTGGCCGCACGGTTTTGAGTTGCCTCCGCCTTCTCCAGACAGGAGCACCCTGTCTCGTATATGCACATCAAACAATTCATCTAAATCAAGGTCCTCGTCTGAGATGTCTGCTCGTTCAATGGACAGTTTGGATTCGCCCAACACTAGAACATCACCTGTGTGAACGCGTGTTGGTTCTTTTAAGGGATCACCATTGAGCAGGCTGCCGTGTGTGCTATTGGAGTCTTCGTACCAGAACCCGTCTGGACACAACCAAAGTCTACCGTGCATTCTTGAAACCATTGGGTCGGGTAACTTCAGGTGGATATGATTTTCTCCTCCGCGTCCGATTAGAATTTCTGTCTCTTCGAATGTTGCTGACCAATCTACATTTGGCGATTTGATTGATAACGAGATCGAAGGCATATTACTGCCTTGAAAAGTAATCGAATCGAATCTTAGTATACAACCCGAAATGGCGTCTATAAGAGTTAGAATTACTGCTTACAACCCTGAGGGATCAGAGGTTGCTAGCTATACTCTTGATCCCGGTCAGCACTTGATCGGCAGGGATATCAATTGTCCCATATACCTCAATACGCCCTATATTTCCGCAAATCACGCCACTCTCGGTTTTACTGAGGCCGGTGTTTTTATCGAAGATTTGGGAAGTACGACCGGAACTTTTATTGATGAAACGGATATACGGGGTCAGGGAAAAATCCAGATCAAAGATGGTCATAGCATAAGAATAGGAAATCTAACTTTAGGGTTGGCGGCGGAAAGTCAGGAAGACACAAGTGCTGGGTCGTTAGTTGGAGGCGGTCGCTATACCTTGCTAAGGACTTTGGGGAAAGGTGCAATGGGTGAAGTGTGGTTGGCAAAAGACGGTGAATTGGATGAAGAGGTAGCACTCAAAAAATTGCCAGCAGACAAAGGGATTGATGCGGTTGCTTTGGCTGATATGCGACGGGAAGTGCAGAAAACAAGAAAGCTGAATCACCCCAATATTATTCGTATTCATGACTTGATTCATGCAGCGGGGGAACCTCCGTTGATTTCGCTTGAGTTTGTTGACGGGAAGGATTTGACGAATATTTCCGAAGTAAAAACCAATGGTTGTTTCCACTGGTCGGAGATAAAGGATTGGATGATACATTTGGCTGAAGCATTGCAGTACGCTCATCAGGAAAAAATTGTGCACCGCGATTTAAAACCGGGAAACATCATGATTACTCGGGAAGGAAGACTCAAGCTGGCAGACTTCGGCATTGCTGCCACGGTTGTTGATTCATTGAGCAGATCCTCAATTCAAGGTTTCATTTCTGGCACCCCGCTTTATATGAGCCCTCAGCAGATGGAAGGCAGAGCGCCAAAGGTTACAGATGATATATACGCTTTTGGATCTACGATTTATGAGCTCTTAACGAGTCGTACGCCTTTTTATACGGGTGATATTAACCACCAGGTTATGAATGTATTACCGACTCCTTTGTCCCAGCGTTTGGTCGAGTTTGGATACTCAGTTGAAATACCGCCCTATGTTCAGGAGTTGGTCATGTCTTGTCTGGCTAAAGATGAAAATATGCGCCCCCAGAACATGGCGATAATAGTCAATTGGATTAAAAATGAAGGGAAGGTGCTGGATGATTCTCTCAGGATTGGTGTTCAAACGGAGAAGTTGAAGAATGAAGCAGTTCAAGAACAGCCTGATATGGACACTTCCGGTGCCAGGGGAGGGTTGGCCTACTTGTTTGGTTCGGTTGTAGTGGTTCTGTGTTTTGTGGTGGGAATGCTTGTTGCCAAGGTAACCCACGCTAATCAGCAAGGGTCTGGAGTAGAGAAAGATGCACCGGGTAAAAATTAATGAAACAGATCGGCCATATGCATTGAGAAGGTTATCTAGTGATAAGGATTTTAAGGTGGCATCATGAGTAACAAAGCATTTTTGAGCTTCTTTGCGGTTTTATCCCTCATTGCCTTTGTCTCAGGGTACTGGATGGAAAGTCAGGCACTTGATAAAGTTCGTAGAGTAATTCAAGAGCCTAGTTTCGTTAAGGAAGGGCTGTTGGCTTATTACCCTTTAGATGGAAATGCAAGTGATGCGACTGGGCGGGGCAATCACGGCACGATGCATGGCCCTCCTGACTCGGTCAAAGATCGCTTTGGGAGTAGCAAAGCCGCGCTTTTTTTTGATGGGCGTTACGACTTTATTACCTTTGACCATAACAATACGGTGAGGATCCCAGATCCAAATCAATGCAGCGTTGCATTCTGGATTAAAAAAGATGAATCATCCAAAGGAACCGTAATGCAATTATTTGGAGACATATTGCAAGAGGATGGAGGGGTGCCCCCTGTTAAGTCATATTTAGGTGTTCGTGATGGTGGGGTTGTCGTTGACTGGCATACACATTCAAACAATAGCCTGTTTGGGAAGCTGACTCCAGATAATGACGGATGGAACCATCTGGCAGTTGTTTTTGCCGAAGGAAAGGAAGGGTTGCAGGAGGGTCGCCTCGTTGTGACGATGTATCTCAATGGACAGAAATTGCCAGATAAATCCAATCCAATGAGCACACCCTTATTTGAAACCGAAAAAGTAAAGAAAGTGTTTATCTTGGGGAGGCAATGTGTAAGTCCGAGCGAGTTTCGTGGGACACTGGATGATGTGAGAATCTATTCGCGTAGCCTCTCGGAACTGGAAATTGAAAACCTTTATGAGCACGAAAAGTACCGGGAATAATATATAGCCCCGGATGTGTGATGCGTGGGTGGCGTTACTC
>CAZHJW010000011.1:0-30472 GCA_964533265.1 uncultured Pedosphaera sp. | reverse complement strand
ACATGGGGAGCACTAAAGGTTTCAACTACAGCGGTGTGGCGGTTCAAAATATACGCCCCCACACAACGGTTCTCCATTTTGCTGCCCAATTTGGATGTGGTAATTAGATCAATGGCAAAATGATCCTCAAACACCGAAACGTTAGGGGTGCGCTCCAAGGCAGCCAACAAGGCACGCATGACCTCCATGCCCGTGGCATCCTTGGTGTGCAAAACACGCCTTTTGGAATGGCCTCCTTCCTTGCCAAGAGAATAAAATCGCTCGCCATCAGCGGAAATCGTTTCCTCCCGAGTAAAATCCATCCCCAGATCAATCAATTCCTGCACCCGGTCCGGACCCTCTTCCACAACCGTTTGCACCACGTCTTCCCGACATAATCCTGCTCCTGCGCGCAGTGTATCGGCCACATGCAAATCAATCGAGTCAGTGGGCTTGGTCACCGCAGCGATGCCTCCCTGGGCATACTGAGTATTGGCCTCAGTCAGATGCTTTTTGGTAACAATCGCCACACGTCCGTGCTTGGAAACTTTCAGGGCAAAGGTCAGTCCAGCAATGCCGCTCCCAATCACAATATAATCAAACTGCTTCATAACAAGGCATTATCAATCAACCGCACAGAACCCACCCACGCAGCCAACAGTAGGCGGCATCCCTTGCGAGCGACCTTGACTGGTTTTAAGCTTAGTGTGTCTACAATCTCAACATAGTCAACTCGCACATCAGGTTGTTTTTCGATAAACCGTTTCAACTTTCGCCTCACATCAACCGTACGCGAACCTCCTGATTGTCTGGCCAGTTGAATCGCCTGCCATAACACAGCTGCCTGATCCCTAAATTCCCCCTTTAGACGTGAGTTCCGAGAACTTACCGCCAAACCACTCTTTTCACGTACCAAAGGACCCGTCACAATAGAAACCCGATAGTTAAGATCACGGATCATACGTTTGATAACTACCACCTGTTGAAAATCTTTTTCCCCGAATACCGCAAAATTAGGCTGCACCAGATTTAGAAGCTTGGCCACCACAGTCATTACTCCTGTAAAGTGACCGGGGCGTGAGCTCCCTTCAAGGCAGGCGGTTAGCTCATTCCCAAAAACCTCTACACTTGCATCATTCTCGTAGAGTGAATGGGGAGCAAATACAACATCAACTGATTCCTCGCGACAAAGCTTTTTATCCACCTCCAGAGACCGAGGATAATTGTGTAGGTCCTTGGGGTCATTAAATTGCAGAGGGTTCACATAAACACTGACCACTACCACTCCGTCTTTCCCGGCTTTTTTATGCGCCAACCTAATCAGACACCGGTGAGCTTCATGGAGTGCCCCCATAGTCGGAACCAAAACTACTGTTCTTTCCTGAGCACGCCAAACCAATGCCTGACGCTGCATGCCAGAGGGACTGGTGATGGTTTTCATGGGAAGAAAAAAAGGGCCGGCAAACCGGCCCCTATATAGCTGGCTACAATAGCTTACTTCTTAAATTGCATGGATTGTGCCTCGGGCATTTCATGGGCACAGGGCTGGTCAGTTGGTGCGTCAGCTTCGGCTTCAGTAGCGCTCACAACATCATTGGCCAGCATCCACGCCTCCACCTCGTCTCCGCTCACATCAGCGAGCATGTTTCCGTTGATCTCCACGCACGGCTGCATCATCTGCCCGCTACGCTCAATCATCTCTGCCCGATGTTCAGGATTGTTAACCACATCCTTCTCTTCCCATTCCAGATCGTGTTTACGCAAAACTGCCCGCACTCCTTCGCTCCAGCCGCAGGAAGGCTTCAAATAACAAGTGATATTTGTCTTGTTCATAGGAGGAGTCACTCTAGCTGATTCAACCCAAAATGTAAACCTCATGCTGGAAAACTGCGTTTTTCCTGTGCACAATCCTCCCGTGAGCCTCCACGTTCTCATCGCACCGGACAAATTCAAGGGAACATTGACCGCTTCCGAAGCAGCCAAGGCAATCGCCCGAGGCTGGAGGGCTGTTCGCCCTGAAGACCAACTCATACAACTCCCCATAAGCGATGGAGGTGATGGATTTGGACCTTTGATTGCTAATCCATTAAATGCCTTGCCCATCGCCATCTCATCAAAGGATGCAGCGGGAAAAGAAATCGAAGCTTTGATCTGGCAAACTGCCGATCACCTTACACTCATCGAATCGGCCAACCTTATCGGTATGGCCATACTAACAGAAGAACAACTCAACCCGTTTGCCTTCGATTCCTCAGGGTTAGGCCTCGCGCTGCAATCAGATAAGATTCAAAACGGCTCGGATTGCATCGTCGGAATCGGAGGCAGTGCCACTAATGATGGAGGGTTTGGAATGGCCAAGACATTGGGTTGGCGTTTTCTGGACGGCGACGATCAGGAAATCAATCATTGGCCAAATCTCGTCCAGTTAAAGAAAATCATTAAACCTAATTTCAGCGAGGGATATTTGTGCAACCTAAAATCTATAACGGTAGCGGTGGATGTGCAAAACCCGCTTATCGGCCCCAATGGCTGCACCCGTATTTATGGGCCACAGAAAGGGTTAAGTGAAGAAGACCTTCCCACGGCTGAAGCAGCAATCAGCCGGTTGGCAGAGGTTTGGGCGAGGCAGACTGGTGAAGATGTGGCCAAACTGCCAGGTGCCGGCGCCGCGGGTGGACTAGGTTTTGGATTGCATTGTTTTGCCGGAGCAAAGATCCGTTCTGGTTTCGAGATTTTTTCGGAGACGACTGGATTGGAGGAAATTCTCCAGGAGGCGGATATCGTGACAACTGGCGAAGGAACAATGGATCGGCAAACAGTAATGGGCAAGGGCGTGGGCGAACTCGCCAAAATGGCCCGAGTAAAAAATTGCCGCTGCCTCGGATTAGCCGGCCATCTGGAAGACCAGCTCGAACTCAACGACCATTTCGAACAGTGCCGTGCACTGAGCGAAATCACTTCACACAAAAAAGCGCAACAAGCCCCCGCTCAATGGCTCGAAAAACTAACTGCCGAAACAGCGGGGAAGATTAATGAAACAGGACCGACGTAATCACGGCCGGGTCAACCGTGATTTCCCCAAACAGTGGGGACTTAATCCTAACGCCTTCTTCATTCCACTCAAGAAGATCGCCAGTCAAACGCCCAACCCCGCCCAGTATAAACCGAGCACCGGTTGGTTTCTTTTCCTCCCTCTCCGGGTTGGAAAAAATAATTGTTGATACGTTTTCCAAGGGAACTGGAACCTCGGCAAAGGGCGTCTCCACCGTTACCTTGGCTTCTTTGATCGAAATAATACTGCCGCTCAAGTTGTCCCCGTTAGCAAATTGTAGTTGATCCACTGCACCCGCAACGATCGAGGAGTTCGCACCTCCTTTCGGGATTTGTCCACTCCAGTTTTTTAGCTGTATAGCTGAAATCTTCATTTTCCCAGCCAACTGTGGATTAAAGCCCAGTGCCCCACCTCGACCCGCAAAACCTTCTCTATCCTTCCAAGTCTTCACCAGCTTCCCATCCAGCAGAATTGAAACCGAGGCCGTGTTCTGATTGATAAGTAAGCGAATGTTTGCTTTGCGTGAATTAGGCCACCGCACTGAGACAGTTCCTAAGCTGGTGGTATTGTAAGATACTCCATCGGGCGATGTATTCCGGTAGAGATGCGCGTAATTCTGATAGATTCTTAGCTTGTAGCCATTAATCGCATTGTACTCTCGAACTTTGTCAGCACAAATAATGACGTCCATGGCGGGCATGGTATTCCAGTTAAAATCAAAGGATAAATCGGCCACCTTGGGCCATTTCAATTCTCGGCCGATCATGCTGCCCACATTGTCTGTCGTCAAAGCACCCTCTTCAAAGCGCCAATGCAACGCCGCCAGCCCCACTTCCAGTTCCTTTGTCACATCACCACGAACAACCTTGACCTTGAGCTTGTCACCAATCATATGCCCCTTCACATGTCTAATCATGGCCGCACGATTCTGAAATGCCTTCCCATTAATATGAGTTACAATGTCTCCAATCTGCATGCCTGATTTAAAGGCCGGACTCTCGGCCATTACTTCAGTCACAACAATCCCTCCAACCTCCTCCCCATCATCTCCAAGAATTACTCCCATCAGGGCAGCCCCCCAACCGCGCAACCCCTCGGGGCCGTTGTAAATAAGTGCCCCCTGCCCTCCGGGCACTAACCAGTAAAGGTGTTTACGTGCCACCTTTAATTTCCCAGCAAACGAGGTTTCTGCAGAAAGCTCCTGAGGATTTAAATCACCAAGCTTAAGCGACAACTCATCACCATTACGAAAATGAACCCGGGCTGAGCCAGAAATATTATTATTTACATTAACTACAGCAAGCTGGAGTCGCGCCACCTCAGCTGCAGTCACTCTCATTTGCCCTTTCACTGACTCATGTCGCCAGCCCAAGCCCTTTCCTTCAGTATACCCAAAGAACTTCCCCCCAAAACGGTCTCCGTTTTTTAGAGTTAAAGTTCCCGACCGAGGCGCAGCCTGAAGAACACCGATGACAATCAGCGATACACCCCATACTAAGTTCGACCAGCGCACAACCAACTATACCCTCCACATCATAATAAGCAATCGTCGCATTATAAACTTATTCGAAAACCGGACCCACTTTGTTGACGGTGAGATGAAAGGTGCCTTTGAAGATTCTACTCTCCTTCGTATCGAGATTGTACTTGATGGCCATGGAGTGAACAGGCAGGACCTTTTCCATATGAAGGAACACGTCTTTACCATTGGGCAGCAGCTTTGCGTTTTTGATGGAAACTGCATCACGACCCTGCTTGGCAGGGTCTTTCGCCGACCAATCCTTGGAGCCATATTGACTAGTCCATTTGTAGTTCCATTGCTCCGCAGACCAACTGTCAATGTCCTCAGCAATTTTCCTGTCTAGTGCTGTGCTAAAATTGAGCCGAACACCGTTGGCGTAGACCTTCATGCCGATGGGCTGATGGATGGGGGCACCCGTGTAACGAACGCGTTGAAGACACCCATCGCGGATGGCTGCCGTCTGCCAACCGAGCAGGCCCGTTACATAAAGATGACTATCCTTAGGATTGAAGCGACCTCGACAGGCCCCAGATAGAAAACGCCCGGGCAAAGGAACAGCCCCGCCGTTAGGCCCATCACGCACAATGTGCATCATCGTGCAACGGCCATAGGAGAAGTGGAGTAATTCACCACCAAGTGGACCCCACTCGCCCTTGGGCACCCATACCTGACCGCCGGCAGAGTTATCCAGTACACGCGGAATCCATATCAAAGGTGGGTCGTAGGTTTTCGGTGCCACCGTATGCTTATGCATGGGCATAAAACCGTAGAAACCGCCTGGCTTAATGACGTCCAGTCGCGTCTCAGGCACCCATGTGCCTTGCTGATCGGCAGCCGTGATCACACCATTGGGCCCCACTCCGAGGCCATTGGGATTCCGAAAACCGGTGGCCACGACCTCCAGCTTGCTGCCGTCGGCTGAAATCTTGAGTACTACCCCTCCATGAGGCGTGCCTTCTGCACAGCGGATGAAATAAAAATTGCCGTCCGGATCGGTCTCCAGACAAGTGGCATACGAGTGTCCGCCACCACCAATCATGATATCATTGTTAAACGGCTCGTAGAAATCCGCTTCTCCGTCCCCGTTCTTATCGTGGAGCCGTGTAATCTGATCACGCCCCAAAACGTACACCTGATCCTTTACCACCCTTAAACCCAGAGGCTGGTACAAACCTGTGGCAAACCGATGCCATTTTAATTCCTTAAGTTCCTCATCAATTCCACTCACCTTCCATACATCCCCATGGACGGTAGCCACATAACAGTCGCCATTAGTAGTGAAATCGTGTCCCGCGGTAAAAAAGAGTGCATTGTGCCGATTCTTGTAAGGCACGGTAATGTTGTCTATGGCGAAGGGAACCTTCCGCCTATCAATAACCCCCTTAGTCACAATCGGAACACCCCATCTACCTGGGCCAGGCTTGGTTACGGCATTCAAGTCAGCCATTTTCTTGTGCTTAATTACCATTTGCTTGAAAGAAGCTAGTTGATCGGCTGATCCTTTCCAGATGAATAATTTCGCCCTAACAGGTTTGCCTTCCCCCCACAAGCTTACCGTAGCCTGACCTTCTCGGGTATAATCGAGAACTGCTGAGGTTCCCTGTCTTACTATAGCCACAGCAAATACCTGCTCCTTATTCTCATTTATAATCATCAACCCAACTGAAGACTGTTCCACATCATCTGTAACGCCGTCCTCTCGCCATTTACCCGCCTTCTCCTCGCATATTCCAAGAATCAACTGACCTGTAAAGGCATCGGCTTGAATCTCACGAGTCATTATTCCTGTGCCGTCCATCAGCCATGGCGAATCAAGAATCCTCGTTTTGCCCAGCGAATACTCTAGCACAACCCTTTTCCCGTTCACATGAGCACCTAAATACTTCATCCAATCTCGGGGCAGTGGACCGTGTTTTGGGCTCCTTGGATCCCGAAAAGAAAAAAATCTGGCCCCACCCGGCATAGGCGACCTTGAGTAAAGAATATCCCCATTGGGTTTTAATGCCCGGATCAGGCCGTACCGGGTGGGATCTGTTTGCAGAAAACCCCCTGTCCAGCCAGCCCGCCATGCGCACAGGTCAGTATCAAACACCATTGCACTCTCGCCCTTTTCGCCTATGCGAATGGCAATACCCTTGTGCGTACCACCCCTGGGTGTGGCAATGTTTCCACTCGCAAACGGCCCAAAGCTCACATTTGCATATCTTCCATCGCTCCAATCGGCTTCTTTTTGCTTCGCTATCTCCTTGGGCGCGGCCAAGAGACCGCTCGCGACATTCACTGCAATTACAACTAGTATCTTTTTCATATATACAACCTAACAACGATCTGAACCTGCACCCCATGAACATAGACTGCATTATTATTGTGCATAAGCTCTATACAGACACGTTTACGATTTGGAAAAACTGAGTATTATTCTAGAAATGAAGAGTGTCAACGAGGGGACTTGCGGATAAGTCTTATTTGGCAAAATCACATTGTTTTAGTTTAGTTTCGGCGCTGATGAGGAAGCCACTGTTTATTCTAGCATTGGCCGGGGGTGCATTCATTTTTGGAGGACTTCAGGCACAGGAAACCGCTTCGCCATGGAAGGTGGAAGGGCTCAATGCTAAAAGCGACTTAAAGTATGATCTCAAATCAGGCGAAATACGTGCAATCAATGGTGTGCGTGTAAAATACAAGCCCGGCACACCAGAAGAAACCGAGCTAACTGCTGACTCTGCAACAGTCAGCCAGAAGAGTGGTCGTGCAGTTGCTTCTGGGAACGTTATACTGCGACGCGATGGCGCAATCTGGAAATCTGAACGAATCGAATACAATTTCAGGTCAAAGCAAATTATATCCGCCCAATTCCAATCAGGAACTATGGCGGCCTTTATTCAAGGCGAAAGCATATTCGGCAGCCGAACTAATGGTGTTTATCAAGCCCGGAATATCATCTTTAGTTCTGATGACATCAAGGATCCTGATTTTTACATCAAAGCCAAAGAAGTAGAGGTGGCCCCCGGTGAATATGCCATTTTCCGTGGTGCCACACTTTACGCAGGCAAGGTTCCCGTTTTCTACATGCCCTATTACAAGCGCAATCTAAAAGCTCGCGCGTGGGATATCCGACTTACTCCTGGATACAAAAGCGAATGGGGAGCCTACTTGCTTAGCTCGGTGCGCCTGCCTGACAGCGAGGGGTTCAACAGTGAATTTAATCTAGATTACCGGACTGATCGCGGATTCGGCTTTGGCCCCACCATCCAGTATAATTCCCCTGAATGGGGCAAAGGTAATTTGAAGCTCTATCGTGCTTCAGACGATGATCCCCTCATCGACTCAAGAGGAATCGCAATTAAGAGGGAACGGGATCTGGCGCAGTGGAGTCATAGATTTAAACAGGGAAGCCTCACTGCAACAAGTGTGCTGAGCTACGAATCGGATGAATACATGCGCCGTGATTTTTTTGAGGACCAATACCGGAAAAACGTTCAACCAAACAGCTATTTTGAACTGTCTAAAAACTGGTCTAACTACAGTTTAAGCCTTCTCGCTCAACCAAGAGTGAACGCCTTTTATGAAGGGATCCAAAGAACGCCCGATATCAAACTATCGGGCACCCGGCACCAGCTCGGCAATTCACCCTTCTATTACGACACTGAATCGAGCATCGGCTATTTCGAACGTCGCTACGATTATGCCAGCTCTAATAATGACTATGGACTACTCCGCGCCGACACTCTTCACCAAGTTTACCTGCCCAAGACCTACGGCGGCTGGCTTAATGTCACTCCAAGAATTGGCGCGCGCATTACACATTACGGAGAAAGCAATGGCGCCGGAACCACCAAAACCAGCAGCGAGCGGTATATAGCTCACGCAGGCCTAGAAATTTCGACCAAATTCTCCAAGATGATGCCTGAAATAGATAACAAGTTACTGGGTATCAGTAATGGAGCCCGCCACATTATACAGCCGTCCATAAACTACGCCTTTATTCCAAAGCCAAATCGTGTGCCTGATGAACTCGACAAATTCGATTACGAAATAACCGGCCCGCGGCTGCTTCCCATTGATTTGCCCGAATATAACGCCATCGACAACATCGACAGCCAAAATGTTCTGCGTATGAGCCTTCGCAACCGACTGCAAACCAAACGGAATAAATCCTTAGTGGATGTGATTGATTGGGATGTGTATACCGATTGGCGACTGAATCCCAATAACAGTGAGAACACCTTTGCCGATGTGTTTTCAGATGCCTATCTACGACCAAGAGACTGGCTCACCCTTAATTCGAACCTCCGATATGATATCGATAATTCACTTTGGAGAACCTATACACACGGTTTTTCACTCCATCCAAAATCACACGAATGGAGCATCAACGCTGGCCAATATCATTACTTGGCCCAACCCAGCACTTCTAGTGCTGATCGGACTGATGTTTATTATAGTGGTTTAGGCTTACGCCTGAACGAAAACTGGTCATTCAGTACCCGCCAATACTACGACTCCAAGGCCGGGCAAATGTCTCAACATGACTATATCCTGTACCGTGACATGCGCAGTTGGACTTTCTTTATTGATCTTTCTTTCAGGAAGGATACAGGAAGGCGACGCGACGATACTTCAATTTCATTCAATTATTCACTGAAAGCGTTCCCTCGGCAACCAGTTCTTGACTAGCGCTCTTTGGCTACGAACCGTGCGACTACAGGTCGATGGTCGGATGCTACTCCCCAATCAGGCATCACATGTACAAAGGAAGAATCGAATTCCTTCATCATCCCCTGACTTGCCAAAATATAATCCAGACGACTGAATCGATCCTCTTTTCTATAGAAATGCGTCCAAGTGACACGCCTGGATAAATCGTAGGCATTAACAGGTGAAAGCTCCTCACCATCGTTCTTTTCGAAAGGCCGTAAGTCAACCAGTCTGGGAGACCGTTGCCCTATTAATACTCTGACCGGATCTTTTGATGGAAACTCATTCAAATCACCCATCAACAGAATGTTTTCGACAGGATTTGCCTTCAGGCGTTTCTCCACCAACCGTCTCAATGCTCGAGCTTCCTCCAATCTCATCTCCGCCTGATCCGCAAGCACCACCTGTCGCATAGATTTCAAATGAGCATTGAAGAGCGTAAACTTATAACCGGATTTCACTTGAATTTCAATTTCCACAAACCCACGACTAACCCGAAATCGTTTTCGATCCAAAAGATAGGTCACGTTTGTTTTGGAGTAATGCCCTGCAATCGGAAATTGGCTGAGGACCGCCAGATGAATTGCAGGATCCGGACCCGACAACCAAACCACGTGCGGATAGATCAAGTTCTTTTGGCTTAATCTATTCCTTAAATCTTCCAATGCTACCTTGCGACCCATTTCCTGAAGAGCGAGTACATCGGGTTTAATTGAAACAATAGCTTCGGCCACCTTCGCTCTAGAAACTGCCGGCTTGGATTTGCGAGTCGCAAAGGGGGTCAAAAAATAGTTTTCAACATTAAATGTTGCGACCGTGAAAGTGTCGGCAGCAATCGCCCATAAGCTCAAAAAACAGTGAATCACCAAGCATCTAAAAACCATGCCTCACGGTATGAGGTTTTCCTCCCGCAGGAAAGTCATTTGCCAACGGTCAACCAAATGTTAGTCTCCCCCTTCACTTTTATGGAAACGAATAAGCCCACTGAACTGACCGACATTCAGCAGGAACACGACAACCGCGAACTGCCCATCGACAAGGTAGGTGTACGCGGCCTCCGTTTCCCTATCCGAATTCGCGATAAGGCACACGCATATCAGGATACTATTGCCACAGTTGGCATGTATGTGGACTTGCCTCACCAATTCAAAGGCACACACATGAGTCGCTTTATCGAGGTGCTAAACGCCCACGGCAATGCAGTTCATGTGGAAAATATTCCTGACATCCTCTCAGCAATGCAGGAAAAGCTGCACGCGCAAACGGCTCATCTGGAGATGGACTTCCCTTTTTTCCTGGAGAAATCAGCACCGGTTACCGGAAAAACCGGTCTTTTGGATTATGGCGCACGCTTCGATGCGACCGCTAATGGAGATGAAATTGATTTCGTTCTCGAGGTAAAAGCTAATGTCACCACCCTCTGTCCTTGTTCGAAGGCGATCAGTGCTCAAGGTGCTCACAATCAACGTGGACAGGTTACAGTTCAGTTGCGAAGCAGCAAAACAGTTTGGATCGAGGATGTTGTCGAATTAATTGAAGACAGTGCAAGTAGCGAGCTATTTTCATTACTCAAACGCCCGGACGAAAAATACGTAACCGAAAAAGCGTATAATAACCCTGTTTTTGTTGAAGATCTTGTGAGAAATGCCGCTACTAAATTGAACGAGCACCCCTTAATATCCTGGTACAAAGTGGAGGCAGAGAATTTCGAAAGTATTCACAATCACAATGCCTACGCTTCCATTGAAAAAGGCTAGAAACCACGGAATTAGGCGAATCAAAAAAGTACACTTTTTAGTGGCATTTTGGATAGATCTTGATAGATTCCCCAACCATTTTGCTGGAAATTCAAGGAAAAATACCTTTGTAGAGTTTTAAATAATCGTGGCAGCAACAAAGAAAACGGCGAAGAAAGCAGCCAAAAAAAAGGCAGCTGCAAAGAAGTCACCCACCAAAAAGAAGGTCACCAGAAAGGGTAAGAAAATTGCCGGTGCGTCTGCTGCTGCAATTCTAGGGTTAACCCCCACAAAGACTGTATCCAAAAAGAAGGCATCAAAAACAAGGGCTCCAGCAAAAAAAATTCGCATAAAGACAGAATGGAAAAAGTATTACGAAATACTTCTTGATTTAAGAGCTCGTCTTACTAATCAAATGGATGACCTTAAAAAAGACTCGGCTGAGGAGATGACTAGTTATTCAATGCACATGGCCGATTCAGGCACCGACAATTTTGACCGCGACAACGCACTCAGCCTGCTCTCCTCAGACCAAGACGCAGTATATGAAATCGACGAAGCTCTTAAACGTATAGAAAAAAACTCTTTCGGTATCTGCGAACTCACCGGAAAAATCATCCCCAAGACACGACTAAATGCGGTTCCTTGGGCACGTTACACAGTCGAATCTCAAGCTCGCCTCGAAAAGGATGGTGCTCTAAGACAGCGAAAACTTGGTAACCTCGGCACCATAGACGGAGCTGGCTCAAGAAAAACAGTAGTAGCCGAATCAGCTGAAACTGAAACGAAACCGCCTAAATAAGCTAATACATTATGGCACGAGAAATTATCACTCTTGAATGCACCGAAGCGAAATCCGAAAACAAACCGGTCTCGCGGTACATGAGCTCTCGTAACAAGAAACTCCAAACCGAACGGGTAGAGAAAAAGAAATACAATCCACATTTAAGACGCCACACTCTCCACCGCGAAATTAAGTAATTCCCAATGCCCCAAAAAAAATCCACGCGCCCTACGACTACCCGCACCCCTAGACCGAAACCTGAGGTCGATGTAAATATTGCTGATTTAAACCCAAAGAACGTGGAACTGTTAAGGAGATATGTTACGGACCAAGGCAGAATTCTTCCACGTAAATACACCGGGTTCCCAGCCCCTCACCAGCGCCAACTCACTCGCGCCATCAAACGTGCCCGTCAAATGCTATTAATGAAATAAGGTCGATCACCGTCCACCTGCAAAAACAAATTTACCAGAACGCCACTCCCGCTGCTTCCGTGTTAGATCGAGGCACATTCCTTGATTTTTAAAGGTCTCTCTGACTTCATCAAATTGACTATCTAGAATACCGGCTAGAACCAAGACTCCGGTCAACTTTACTCTCACAACGATTCGGGAGGCGTTGGCAATGAGCAGGTCATAAAACAAATTCGCACACACTACATCGTATTTTGCTGTCGTCTTTAAGGAGAGTCGATTCACATCCCTCAATCTAATCTGAAGGTGGTTATCAACTCGATTTCTCAACGCATTCCTTTTCGCCACTCTCACTGCTTCGGAATCATAATCGATCGCCTTGACAGGTCGATATCCAAGCTTGGCTGCAGCGATCGAAAGAATCCCGGATCCGGTTCCGATATCTAAAAAACTCTGCTTCCTCTTCTTCTCGCGCAATACCGCCAACTGATTGAGGCAAAACTTTGTTGTCGCGTGCTGCCCGGTACCAAAGCTCAATCCTGGGTCTAAAATCACCACCTTTTGCCCAGCTGAAGGTCTGTCCTTACACCAATTGGGCTTGAGTAAAAGTTTATCCCCAATATGAATCGGCTTAAAATGACGTTTCCACGAATCCACCCAATCTTCCCGCCGTAATTTCTTTACCTCCAAATACCCTGACCCGGAGTCCAGACCGCTCGCTTGTATCATTTTTAGTCCCTCCGAAACCGCATTACGATTGGCATCGGTCACAGTTTGTTTATCCGTTAAATAAACAGAAAGCACCGGACCCACTCGATCCGGATGAATGAACACTGAAGGTTGCTGCCCAAATACCTGCTTCAATATGACTGATGCCGCCTCTTCTGCCTCAAATGTGGTGATCAAGGAAACTTGCCTAAAAGCGGTTTTCATCTAACACACCTACCCCGCCGCAATGGCTTCTTGTTGTAATTTACCTAATTCCTCTACTCCTTCACGTCCCAGTGCCAACATATCTTCCAACTGCTCACCGCTAAACGTCGCCTCTTCTCCTGTTCCCTGGATTTCTATATATTTACCCGAGGTTGTCATAACCAAGTTCATATCCACCTCGGCTGCCACATCTTCCACATAGCATAAATCTAGTAAGGCAGCCCCCTTCACAACCCCTACACTGACGGCGGCAACCGGATCGATAAATGGACTCTCTATCAATTTACCCTCAGAAATGAGCTTATGGACCGCCAATCCTAACGCGACATATGCCCCGGTAATAGAAGCAGTGCGTGTCCCTCCATCAGCCTGTAATACATCACAATCGATCCAAATAGTTCTGCTGCCGATTTTTTTCAAGTCTAACGCCGACCGCAAAGACCGGCCAATTAAACGTTGAATTTCAGTAGAACGCCCATCCAGCTTCCCCTTGTTAATATCACGCCTTTTTCGGTCCAATGTCGAGTAGGGGAGCATTGAGTATTCAGCCGTGATCCAACCGCCTTCCACTCCCTGAGACTGCATCCATCTCGGCACGCTCTCTTCAATATTTACCCCGCAAATAACCCTTGTATCACCCCATTCAATTAGAGTGGAACCAGTGGCATGAGGGGCTATGTTATTTTGAAACGAAATATTACGCAGCTGATTTACGGTACGATTATCATGTCGTTGGAAAGAGTCACTCATAGCTGCGGATTTTAGGGGCAACGCAACCAGCGGGCAATGACGAAGCATGAAAATGCTTTTTCATCGTCACATTTGGCGGCATTTCCTACGTTAACCACCGTGACGCCACACGTGCCTTGGACTCCTATTGATGTAATGCAAATACTCTTTGCATGGATAGTTGCGTTATTCCTCGGCCAAATAGCTTACGGGATCTTGATACCTCCCCAAGTGGAAGGACAACATGAGATCATAGATGGAAACACCACTCTTGTAGTCCAATTCCTTCCCAATAATCGCTACATTGGGGATTCAGACAACGGGACTTTCCAATTTGCCGGAAAACACCCCACTCAAGACCGTCATACGCTTATCTTTTCTCCCGATGGAGCAAACGAGACAACGCTCGTAAATTTCCGAGGCACTGAACGTGATCGAGTCGGCCTTATCGCTATCACTATTGTCTTCATTCAACTCGGAGCGATTGTTTTGGTTATGTCTCTTCTGAAGAAATACAATCTTAAACTAGTAGAGGCGTTTGGGTCTATTGGCAATCCAGCCTTAACATTTGCTCTACCCATCGCATTAGGCACTGCATTTCTCTTCCCTGCCCTTGGCCTTCACCACTTATCTCAAAGCATTATTGTTTTCTTTGGCGGCGAGCCTTCCACACAAGAAGCAGTAAAAATGGTCGCAATGTCCAACTCACAAACTGAACTTGCCCTTCAAGCCCTGAGCGTGATGATTTTTGCGCCAATAGCTGAAGAACTCCTATTCCGGGGAGTTATATACACCAGCATCAAACAGGCCGGCCACCCAAAACTGGCGATCGGCTTTAGTGCTGTACTTTTTGCAACCATACACGGCTCTCTGGCTCTTATGCTGCCACTCGCAGCCCTTGCCTGGGCCTTAGTATGGGTATATGAAAAAACCGGTACAATTATTGCGCCCATCCTTATGCACGCCACCTTCAACGCCATTAACTTTTCGATGATCAAATTTCTTCCCCATCTCGCAAATCAGTGACCGAAATTGAATTAATCAACAAGTTGACCTTAGGCTTGCCGGCCGATGAAACTGTTATTACAGGCCCAGGCGATGACTGCGCAGTTTTGCAAATAGCGGAACAAACATTGCTATTCAAGACAGATGCCATCGTGGAAGGGGTTCACTTCGGAAAGGACGCTTCGCCAGAACAAATCGGACATAAGGCATTGGCAAGACCATTATCGGATATAGCAGCCATGGGAGGTGATCCTACCCACGCTTTAATAACTCTTGGTATTAACAAAGATATTAAACAAAATTATGTTGAAGCTGTTTACACTGGCCTGAGATCCTGCGCAGCTCAATATGGCGTCAATATTGTCGGGGGCGAAACAACAACCTTACCTCATCTTACATTATCGGTCTCATTGTTAGGAACCGTTAAAAACCCCATTATGCGGTTAGGCAGCAATACCGGGGACGCCATCTTTGTAACCGGCGAACTGGGCGGATCCATTGCCGAGCACCATTTGAATTTTAATCCACGCATTATTGAAAGCCGCTGGCTTTCAGACTCCTTTGACATCCACGCGATGATTGATCTTAGCGATGGTCTAGCCTCTGATCTCCGGCATTTACTAACCATAAATACCGGGGCAGAAATACTCGTCTCCGCACTCCCAATACGTCGTGTTGCGGGCGAACTAGCACAACAAAATCCCAGCAGCAAAAGCACCATGCTCGCAGCCCTAACTGATGGCGAAGACTACGAGCTCCTATTTACAGTTTCCCGCAAGGACGCTGTGTCCCTACTTGATGCCTGGAAGAAACGATTCCCAAATATATCCTTGAAGTGTATCGGCAAAATCACCGATCAACCCGGCATTCATCTGCGCGATGAAAACGGAACTAAACCACTTGCTCTACATGGTTACGATCATCTCCAAAAGTCCTGAGGAAACATTTGCGTTAGGAATACGCTGGGCCGGAGAAGTAAAAACCGGATGGGTAATCGGCCTCGACGGGGATTTAGGATCCGGCAAAACACAACTTGTGAAAGGCATAGCCAAAGGTTTGAGTATTGCGGAGACAATAACTTCCCCAACATTCACCTTGGCAGCCGAATATGAAGGCGTCCATAAATTAGACCATCTTGATTTCTACAGGCTGGAAAATGACTGTCAGATTCTTGCCAGCGGGTTGGAACCTTACTTTAAGCCAGAAGGGGTAGCGGTAATCGAATGGTTTTGTCGATGGGCCGGCCCCAGACCCATGTATTTACGCCACGCAACCATCACTCAAACAGACGAAAATGAACGGCAAATATCCTATGAAGATTTTAGCCCTTGAATTCAGTTCGCGGCAACGCTCGGTCGCTGTGACTACTGGCAGCACGCCCCTTGCCGTCACTACCACCGATAACTTTAAGACGGGCCCCATGGTCCTGATCCATGATGCCTTAACCCAGGCCAAAACAGAAAGGGCCGATATCAATCTGATTGCAGTCGGTATTGGCCCTGGCAGTTACACTGGCATCCGTTCGGCTATTGCCGTTGCTCAAGGCTGGCAGCTGGCCCGAAAAATTCAGCTCTCTGCTATAAGCAGTACCGAGATTCTCGCTGCCACCGCCCACTCTAATGGCCGAAGAGGCGAAACCCATTTCATCATCGATGCTCAACGCAACGAATACTACCACTGCACGTGGGAACTGACGGACGATGAGCAAACTGAAACCACTCCATTGAGCATTATAAATGTTACAAAAGCAGCTGAACTGGAAGCATATGGCCCCGATGCCAGTGGATTTCCATACTGTGAACCGCTTTATCCAAATGCCACCGTCTTAGCTCAACTTGCCGACAAACAAAACAACTTTATCGCAGGCTGTGATATTCAACCTATATATCTCAGGCAAACTAATTTTACCAAGGCCCCTCCTCCACGCCAGCTGTGAATGACCTCCACTTGCCTGTAAGACTGTGCTGAATTAATTTTTTACGTGATCTTACCCCATCGGTGCTGGGCTGAAATTGATCTGAATGCCCTACGCAACAACCTTGCGTGGATTCGGCATCGGACGGGTTCCGCTAACCGGATTCTTACGGTCGTAAAGGCCGACGCTTACGGCCACGGTCTGAAGCAGATCGCAGCTTTATTAATGCAGTCAGGCACTGATATTTTCGGAGTAGCCAATCTTAATGAAGCAAGGAATATCCGTGCCGTTGGCAGAGGCTGGCCAATACTAATGCTTGGGGCATGCCTCCCGGATGAAATCGAGTACGCAATAAAAGACAAGGTCATGCCCACTTTGTCTTCACTATCCGAAGCCAAACGCTTTTCCTCAACCGCTAAAAAATTAAACAGAAGCGTCCAAGCTCATCTTAAAATTGACACCGGCATGGGCAGGTTGGGCACCCCCGCTGAACAAACATCTGATCTCGTGCAGGCAATCAAACAATTGCCCAACCTATCCCTTAAGGGCATTTACACCCATTACGCTTCTGCCGAAGACAACGTCACTTTCTCTAAACGCCAGCGGACAGTATTCGCCAAGCTGCTCAATTCAATTGACCATCAATTTGAGCTTACCCACGCCAATAACAGTGCTGCCTTACTCCACGAACCTGACAGCACCTACAATCTTGTACGCCCCGGATTATTGGTTTACGGAGTCCTGCCTCCGGGAAAGCGCACCCCTCCTGAACTTATCAAGAAGCATCTTAAGCCAGCCCTAAGCTGGAAATGCAGGGTAAGCTTCCTCAAAGATATCTCCAAAGGAACACCGCTAAGTTACGGGCAGAGGTATGTTTCCCCCAAGAAAATGCGAGTAGCCACGTTAAGCGCCGGTTACGGGGATGGGTACCTAGCCAGTGCCAGCGGAAAGGCAAAAGTTGTTATCGGAGGTAAATTGTGTAACGTCCTTGGCCGCATAACGATGGACCAGATGCTTGCCGATGTTTCCCGCGTTCCTTCTGTAAGAAACGGCGATGAAGCCGTTCTTATCGGCCGGCACCATAGTCACAGCATTACCGCCAATCAAGTCGCTGAATGGGCTGGGACAATTCCATGGGAAACACTCACAGCAATCACTCATCGTGTGCCCAGACTTTATCGGGGAACTCAGGCGGCTTGACCCCACTGAAACCATGCCTTTTACTGCGCAGATGGGAGGGGAACCAAAGAGTATAAAGCACTTTGTCGGACTTGTCCTGCGCGGGGTAGCTATAGGGGCAGCCAATGTAATCCCTGGTGTATCAGGTGGAACTATTGCCTTAATTAGCGGCATTTATGATGAACTCATAAACACCCTGAAATCCCTGGGCTGGAAAACTCTCAAACTCATATTTACGGGACAACTTGGAAAATGCTTCACCCAAGTCAACGGACCATTTATTTGCTCTGTTGGAATTGGTGTGTTGGTCAGTGTCTTTACTTTAGCCAAGACACTTGAGCATCTACTGTTAAATTATCTAACCCTGACTATGGCATTTTTTTTCGGACTTATCCTCGCTTCAATTTTCTTGGTCGCCACACGTATCCCAAAATGGAACATCTCCTCAATAATCGCTGTAATAGCCGGGGTGTCCATTGCCGCAGCAATTCTTCTAATTAAACCTCTCGGAGAAAACACTCATACTGGATATATCTTTTTATGCGGACTAATTGCAATATGCAGCATGATTCTTCCAGGAATATCAGGATCTTTCATTCTCATTCTTATGGGCAACTACGCCCTCATATTGGGAGCAGCCAGCAATGTTCGTGATTTGAACACCTCACTCCCCATACTACTCCCCTTTATCGGTGGCTGTGCAGTCGGACTACTTGGATTCTCCCGCATCCTATCTATTGTTCTCGAAAAGTTTAAATCCACAACCCTTGCATTATTAACGGGTTTCATCATTGGATCCCTAGCCGTTATATGGCCTTGGAAAGAAGCTCTTAAAACCACGTTCGGTGAAAAAGAAAAAATAACCGGTTACCAATGGTATCTTCCTGTTGTTGATAATATGCTGCTGCTTTCAGTTCTACTGATGCTCGCCGGCGCTGGACTTGTCCTAATTCTTGAAAAAATATCTGAAAATTCATCTAAAGAATCGGAGGCAAAATAAAACATGCTTTATTCCGAGCCCTGCCATCTGCTATCAGAAGCTATCATCCCTGAGACGAACCCGGCAATGAAGCACCTGATTCCATGGAATTAAGATTAATGAGCCTCATTGGACTTGTGGCCTTCATTACGCTTGCTTGGGCGATCTCTGTACACCGCGATAAGTTTCCTTGGCGTACCGTCATAGCTGGGTTAGCCCTGCAAACACTCATCGCAATTATCATGGTACGGCCCTCAGCCTTCCGCGACTGGATATACAACAACGCCAAAATTTCTGCTGACAACCTGATCTACTTTGCACAACAAGGCACCCAACTTGTATTCGGCCCTCTGGCCAAGAGAGATATCCTCCTTGAGGTGGGCTTTGACCCCGGTAATGCAATGGTACTTGGAATCACCATTTGCGGAACCATTATCCTAGTCGCGGTACTTTCAAACTTACTTTACCACTTGGGCATCCTGCAACGAGTTGTCCATGCCATGGCATGGATTATGCAACGAATTATGCGGACGAGCGGCAGTGAAAGTCTTTGCACTTCAGCCAATGTATTTATGGGTCAGACCGAGGCACCGCTGGTCATCCAACCTTATCTCAAGGGAATGACTCGCAGCGAACTGATGACGATGATGGTGGGAGGGATGGCCACCATCGCTGGAGGAGTATTTGCCGTGTATGCCGGCATGGGCGTTGAGGCAGGGCATCTTCTGACCGCCTCTTTCATGGCTGCTCCCACTGCTCTCTACATGTCCAAAATATTACTACCGGAAACAGAAAAGAGTGAGACAGCCGATGAGGAAACCCATGATGTCAAAGCCCAAACAACCAATGCGCTGGATGCCATGTGCCAGGGAGCCGGGGATGGCATGAAACTTACCATCAACGTTTTGGCAATGCTCATTGGATTCACAGCGGTTATTGCCCTGTTCAACTACCTCCTTGTCTTGCCTCAAAACTGGGCTGGGGCAGCAAACCCGGTCACCTTTGATATGATTCTTGGCTGGATCAACGCTCCGTTTGCCTGGCTGATGGGAATTCCATGGAGCGATTGCGAAACTATAGGTCAGGCACTTGGTAAACGCATGGTCTTTACCGAGTTTATTGGTTATTTGGAAATCACGGGTGCCAGAGAGTCTCTAGACCCCCGAAGCTTCACCTTGGCAACGTTCGCCATTTGCGGGTTTGCCAATTTCGCCAGTATAGCCATCCAAATTGGCGGGATTGGTTCGTTGGCACCCGACCGCCGAAGTGACTTGGCCAAGCTCGGCCTTAGAGCCATGGCAGGTGGTATTCTGGTTGGCTACACCAACGCGTGCATTGCTGGCTTATTTCTTTGACCGCCGGCATCCGCAAGTCACAATCTGTAAATGCACCGCGTGATTTTTATCGTCTGGCTTACGCTGTCTCTCTCAATCACGGCCGCGGATAAATCGCGGGAAAAATTCAATGATCCACTCAAACCATTTGTGGAAAACTTCAAGGGCCGAGGAGCCTTAAATGATGGCTCGAAACCTTCCACCCCTGAAGCATCACTAAAGAAGCTAAAACTTGCTCAAGGCCTCAAAATGCAGGTTGCGGCTCATGAGCCAGCCATCGCGCAGCCTCTAAATATGTATTTCGATGAGCGGGGCCGAATGTGGGTAACGCAATATCTGCAGTATCCCTTTCCTGCAGGATTAAAGATTGTGGAGTACGACAAATATCTACGAGCGGTTTTTGATAAAGTGCCCCCCCCTCCACCTAATCACTTTCGTGGCAAAGATAAAATTACCATTCACGAGGATACCGATGGCGACGGAATCTTCGATAAACATAAGGAATTTTTAGGCGGGTTGAATATGGCCCGCAGTGTTATCACCGGCCGCGGAGGGGCCTGGGTACTCATGCCTCCTTACCTTCTTTTCTATCCGGATAAAAACGCCGACGATATCCCTGATAGTGACCCCGAAGTTCATCTCACCGGCTTTGGAATTGAAGACACCCATTCTGGAGCCAACAGTTTGCGTTGGGGACCAGATGGTTGGATATACGGTGCACATGGAAGCACATGCACCGCAGAAATACAGGGCATGAAATTCCTAGGGCAAGCTATCTGGCGTTATCATCCACCCTCCAAGAAGTTTGAAGTTTTTGCCGAAGGGGGTGGAAACACTTACTGCCTCGACTTTGACAGCCAAGGACGCACATTTTCAGGCACAAATCACGGTGACACCCGTGGCGTCCATTACCCTCAAGGAGGTTGCTTTACCAAAAATTGGGGCAAGCACGGACCGCTCATTAATCCTTATGCCTTTGGCTACTACCAACACATGGCTCATGAGGGTTACAAACCTCGGTTCGCTCAATCCACTATAATTTATGAAGGCGGCGCACTACCTGACTACGAAGGGAATATCATATCCGGGATGGCTTTGGTAAACCGTGTTCAAGCAAGCCAACTATATCCAGACACCTCAACTTTCCGTACCGTTGACACACCCCCCATGATTACCACTGACGATCGGTGGTTCCGCATCGTCGACACGAAAGCTGGGCCGGATGGTTCGGTGTATTTTGCCGACTGGTATGATAGTCGATTAAGTCATCTTGATCCGCGAGATACCTGGCATAAGACCAGTGGCCGGATTTATCGGATGCATGCTGAAGATGCCAAGCCCATCAAGCCCTTTGACCTAGGAAAACTCTCCAATACAGAGCTAATTGGACAACTTTCTAGTTCAAATAAATGGTTCCGACAAACCGCCCAACGCCTGCTCGCTGATCGGCGTGATCATTCCATCATCCCCCGCCTCACTAGTCTGATGATGAAAGGTGATGGCCAGTTTGCATTGGAATGTTTCTGGGCAATCAATCACTGCGGCGGATTTGGCCCTCAACTTGCATCACGAACACTGGAACATTCCCACCCATTTATTCGCTTCTGGTCAATACGCCTGCTCGGCGACGCCCACATAATGACCACAGCCATAAAAAAACAACTTATCACACTCGCCCAAACAGAACCTCACCCAGAGGTACGTAGTTGCCTTGCGGCCTCCTGCAAACGTTGGAAGGCAAAGGATAGTTTCCCGATCCTGGCTCAATTGATCCGCAGGGATGAAGATGTGAATGATAAACATATCCCTCTACTTCTCTGGTGGGCCCTTGAAAACAAAGCTGTCTCAGACATGGATCGGGTAGTCGCTTTACTTCAGGAAAAACCCATATGGAAAGAGCCGATGATGCAAAAGCATCTACTATCACGCCTCGCCCAGCGCTACACCACAGAACGCACCACGCCCAACTTAACCATGGCAGCCACACTGCTTTCACTAGCCCCTTCAGTGGAGGATAAAGACCTTTTAGTTAACGGATTAGAGTTGGGCCTTAAAGGAAATGCGGTCAACAGCCCCCCTCTCAAGCTCCTTAAGGAAGCCCAGCTACTATGGCGCACGCGACCTCATTCTCCCAAGCTTATCAGTTTCGCGACGAGGCTAGGTCTCCCTGAGGCAATGAGTGAAGCTGTCAAATCACTCGACAACCCAAAAACTTCGATCAGTAACAGACGGGAACTCACTAAACTACTTTCAGAACGACGCAGCGAACCGATTAGAAAACTATTGCTCAGACAGTTTTCCGAAGAAAAAAACACTAGCAGACGCATAGAACTCATGACCGCACTGCAACGTTACGAGCACAAGGATATCGCCAAAGCACTTATCAAGGTCTGGGGGGAAATGGAGGATAGAGAAAAGGAGACCGCGCAAAACATTCTGAGCAGCCGCGTGAATTGGACTTTGGCATTCCTAGAAGGCATTGACCAAGGCACTATTCTTTATGAAGACGTGCGACCAGCAAATGTGTTAGCTATGGAGAACCATGGCCACAAAACTATTACCAACTTAGTGCGGAAACACTGGGGCCAATTACGCCAGAGCAACGAGGCCCGTAAAAAACGTATTGAACACGTAAGCAAATTGGTGTCCCAGAACAAAGGCAACGCAAAGAATGGGGCCGATGTATTTCAAATAGCATGTGCCGCGTGCCATCGCTACCGTGGGAAAGGTGGAAGTATTGGCCCAAATTTAGATGCCTACCAACTAAACAATCCAGGCTTCATCATTCCTGCAATAATCGATCCCAATCTTGGTATTCGAGAGGAATACGCGGGATTCAATATAGTGACAACAGACGATCAACGCCTCACCGGATTCATTGCCCAAAACGCGCCCCAGTTTATTGTATTGCGAGATCTCGCGCAGAATTCAATAACCTTGCCTCGTAACGAAATAAAGGAACTCAAAGCGATGCCCATTTCCCTCATGCCTGAGGGAATTACTGACGGGCTTGGCGACCAACAGGTGCGAGATTTATTTGCTTATTTAATGACCAAATAACCCGAACCCTCTTGCCTCGAACCTCAGCCTTGAGTATTTTCCGCCCCTCCGATGGCTTATATAAATGATAATTATTTGAAGCTTCAGGCAGGCTATCTCTTTCCTGAGATTGGCAGGCGTGTAAATGAATTTTCCCAGGATAACCCCGAGGCCGCTACACGCCTAATCCGATGCGGAATTGGTGATGTAACTGAGGCTTTACCTGAGGCCTGTACTAGTGCCTTACATGCAGCGGTCGATGAAATGGCTAACCGTGATACTTTCAAAGGTTACGGCCCAGAATTAGGCTACGATTTTCTCCGGGAAGCCATAGCCCATGGCGACTTTGCCTCACGAGGGGTAGAAGTAAGTCCTAGTGAGATATTTATTTCTGATGGAGCTAAATGCGACACAGCAAATATTCTCGACATCCTTGGCCATCAAAACCGAATCGCAATCACAGACCCTGTGTATCCTGTGTATCTGGACACCAATGTGATGGCAGGTCACTCTGGAGAAACCAACTCCGATGGTCAATATGAAGGGATTATTTACCTGCCCTGCACTACCGAGAACAACTTTGTCCCTGATTTACCTGAAGAGAAAGCCGATGTCATTTACCTTTGTTACCCAAATAATCCTACGGGTGCCACAGCCACGAAAGAACAACTTGCAAATTGGGTCAACTACGCCATAGAGAATGATTCCATCATTTTATATGATGCCGCATATGAAGCATTCATTCAAGACAGTGAGATTCCTCATTCAATTTATGAAATTGATGGTGCGCGTAATTGCGCAATTGAATTTCGGAGTTTTTCAAAAAATGCAGGCTTCACAGGAACCCGCTGCGCTTTCACCGTTGTGCCCTCTGAATTAACCGGCAAGGACAACCGTGGCAACGCCCATAGCCTACTCGGTCTCTGGGCGCGCCGTATGGCGACTAAATTTAACGGCACCAGTTATCCGATCCAAAAAGCGGCAGCGGCCGTGTACACTGATGAAGGCAAAAAACAAGTTGCTGACCTCGTTAAGCACTACATGGGAAATGCAAAAATTCTAAGGGAGGCTGCTTGCAACTCAGGGCTCGAAGTGTTCGGCGGCATCAACGCACCCTACATCTGGGTAAAGACCCCAAATGGCACACCCAGCTGGGACATATTCGACAAGTTCCTCAAAGAAGCCTCCGTCGTCATTACTCCGGGTGCCGGATTTGGCGCTGCGGGCGAGGGCTATTTTCGAATCAGCGCTTTCAATAGCCGTTCCAACGTTGAGGAAGTTGCCATGCGCATTGGCAAATTCAATTGGTAGACCTAAGGAACAACAACGTCCGAGGCGAGGTTGAAACATGCCACGTGATCCCCTTTGCGAAGATACAACCTCCCATTACTCAACACCGGTGATGGGCACCACATCGCTTTCACACGTGTTTTGGCCAATTCCTGATGCTTCTCCGGCTCTGCGTTAAGCATCACCAATTCACTCCCTTTTTTCTCTAAAACAATGAATTTCCCATCAGCAATCAGGGGTGATGAAATCGTGCTCTGGCGTTTCTCACGCCACTTGATCCTGCCGGAAACCAATTCCAAACACATTTGATTTTCTCCTCCAGCAAAGTATACATGCCCCTTGTAAATCACCGGGGAGGATTGCGCCCGGCGCGCATCCAAAGCATGATTCCAAACCAGCTTCGCCCCATCATTAGCCAGCTTATAACCAGCGAGACCGATTTTTGAATTCTTTGAATACGCAACCAACCAGTCTCCGGACACCACCGGGGTTGATTCTCCTCCTCCCTGGGTCTCCCATAGAATTCGTCCATTTCGTAAATCCAGACACGCTATACTACTGCGCCCACTTACAATAAGTCGGTTTTTCTCACCATCATCCCAGACTACAGGTGATGAATTGCTCGCAGTCAATTTTTCTGCACGCCACAATTCTTTGCCAGTCTTGGCATCCAGTGCAAGCAAACGACCAGCCATAATGATAGCTTTTCCCTCCGTTACCAAAAATGAAGAGGCGGTGCCTTTACCGGGCAGTTCCGATGACCAAATTGGCTTGCCGGTATCTGCATCCACACAGTAGGCATGAGTACTGCCAGCGGCGTAAACTTTTCCATTGACCACGCAGGGAGTACTGGATGACTTTCGACCGGTAGGCTTGCCCTGAGCTTCAGTTCGCCAAATAGTTTTGCCGGTATCACTATCGATACAAATCACCACGTCCTTGGCCGCACGAACAGAAGCCGGAACTGCTTTTACTATCTGAGCAGCAGTAAATTCTTCGAAATTCTCCTTGGCAATCCATTCTCTAAAAGCTTGGTCACTATCAAAGGTTACACCGGACTTCTTCGACACTTTCTCTAAATCCGCATAAGAAATTGCTGATTTCCCTTTCTTAAATCGACTTTTAATCCAGCTTCCGATGGTTTCCTGTTGCTTCTTCGTCAAATTCTCTTCCAGCCATTTATCCGCCCATTCATCGAGTTTGGAGCCGCGAAGACGTGGATTCAGACTTAAACGCGCTTCCTCCATTTTCTTTGCGAGACCCCCATCGGAACTTAAATTACGGAAACCCAACCTTCTCACCACCAAATCATTAATCTCACGCTTCTTGGACGGAATATCCTCATGCCATACGATACCCATATAGATGCGGTTATTCGATACCACCAGACTACCGTGACCCCCATCATCATTACTGGGAATAGGGTCACTTTGCCATAATTGATTGGGGCCCGATTCAGGAAACTCTGTACGCAATCGAATCTGATCGGTTACTACGCCGTTACGCTCCGCCCCACGCCATTGATTCCAATCCGCTGCATTCACAACAACCAACGCGGTAACCAGATAAACCAAAACAAATTTCATGAAGAGATTTGATTAGCTGAATCAAGCCATACTTTCAATTTCAAAACAATTGGCATTTGATTTTTACCCATTGACCCCTAGCCTTTTTCCGTGGATCCGTTTCTACTACTTTTTATAGGATTAATCGTTGTGCTGGGCGGCATCCTCCTGCTCCGATTGCACCCTTTTCTTGCACTCTTCACCGCTGCGCTTCTTATTTCCGCAATTACACCCAATCAACAAGTTATTAAAGCTCTCACGGCCAAATATACGAACGAACACATTAAGGGTCTAGAGAGCAAAGGAGATAAACTGGACTCGATTGAACAAAAGAAAATCATCCAAGCCCAATTAAAAAAAGCGGAGAATTACAGTCAGAAAACACCCATAAAGCGCATCACGACTGAATTCGGAGTTACCTGCGGTAAAATCGGTATTGTCATTGCTCTAGCTTGCCTGATTGGCCGCTGCCTGCTTGCCAGTGGAGCAGCAGACCGAATTGTGCGTGCGGCTTTGGGATTGGTCGGCAAAAAAGGCACCCCGATCGCTTTTCTAGCCAGCGGGTTCACTCTCGGAATCCCCGTTTTCTTCGATAGCCTCTTTCTTTTAGCCATCCCCCTTGCCAAGGCAATGTGGCTTAAACTGCGTAAAAATTATTTACTCTTAATCGTCGCTCTAATTGCTGGCGGCGCCATGACTCATTCACTGGTCCCTCCCACTCCAGGCCCGCTTTATGTAGCAGACGCCCTGAATGTCGACCTTGGCACAATGATTATTGCTGGCTTAATTGTCGGCATATTTACTTCCGGTGCAGGCTATCTTTACGGCATGTGGCTCAATCAACGGATCGACATCCCCTTCCGGGAAACCCCTGAATCCATTGCAAAACTGGAGGCTTTATCCAAAAAGAAAACCGAGGATCTCCCCTCACTATTTGCTTCACTACTCCCAATCGTTCTTCCTGTGATTTTGATCGCCGGAGGCACCCTTATCACTCAGATTGATGCTCCGAGCGCCCTGAAAAATTTCTTTGCGCTTGTTGGCGATAAGAATATTGCCTTGGCTATCGCTGCTGCAATTGCCCTCTATACTCTATCCACTCGGCTCGAGGACAAAAAGGAGTTAGGCGAGCAAATGCAGGACGCCCTCACAGAAGCAGGCCTTATTATTCTGATTTGCTGTGCAGGCGGCGCCTTTGGAAGCATTCTGCTACAAACAGGCATCGGACCACACCTGCAATCGAAGGTAGGCGAAAATATTGACCCCATTTGGCTTCTGCCATTGGCCTTTATTGTCACCACCGCCATTCGTGCAGCGCAAGGCTCAGCCACCGTAGCGATGATCACCACTGTTGGTATTGTTGGGGGTTTTGCCACTATAAATTTAGGATACCACCCTGTTTACCTGGCCCTAGCCATTGGGTGTGGCTCCAAACCCCTGCCTTGGATGAATGACAGTGGCTTCTGGGTTATCAGTAAAATGAGCGGTATGACTGAAAAAGAAACTCTCCAAACATTTACCGCCTGCCTTTCAATCATGGGGCTCGTCGGTATCATCGTCACCATGATCGGGGCCAAACTCCTTCCTTTCGCCTCATGAAACACCTAATTACATTCCTTTGCCTTAGCCTCACGTTAACTGCAGCGACCTATGATCTAGCCATCATCAATGGCCGGGTAATGGATCCTGAAAGCGGATTGGATGCCACTAGGCATGTAGGTATCAAAGGGGGCATCATCCGCATTATCAGTAAAACCCCCATTCAGGCGAAAAAAACTATTAACGCTAAAAACCTAATTGTAGCACCCGGTTTCATTGACCTCCACCAACATGCGCACGAAACGCTTGATTATCAATTCAAGGCAATGGATGGCGTCACCACAGCATTAGAACTGGAAGTAGGCGTTCTGAATATCGATCTGTGGCTAAAACAAAGAAGCGGCAAAACCATCATTCACCACGGTGCCAGTATCGGCCATATGCCTGTGCGCATGAGCGTGATGGGAGACTCACCCTCTTTCCTCCCAGGAGCAAAATCCAAGACCGCCGGACAGACCGCCACCTCCGAACAACTAACCGCCATTAAGGCAAAAATTGAACAGGGCCTTAAAAGAGGAGCTGTCGCAGTCGGATTCGGCCTGCAATACACCCCTCAGGCCAGCCAAGCAGAGGTTCTGCAAATATATCGTCTCGCCGCACACTACGATGCCAGTTGCCACGTGCATATGCGATTTAAGGGATTGGAGGTCCCCAACAACCTCTTTGCCTCAGTGCAGGAGGTCATTAGTGCCACTGCCATTACGGGCGCACCCACGCATATTGTCCATATCCAGAGCACCGGCAATCGCACCACCCCCCAACTTCTCAAGATGGTGGACGGCGCCCTCGAGCAAGGGCTGGATATTACAACCGAAATTTATCCTTACACCGCTGGAATGACCGATATTCGATCCGCGATATTTGACTCAGGCTGGCAGGAACGAGCCAAGATCACCTATGGTGACCTACAAGACCCCAAGACAGGCCAACGACTCACGCCTGAAACTTTTACTGCCTTACGCAAAAAAGGAGGCATGATTATCGCCCATACCAATCCGGAGAACCTAATCCAGGAAGTCATAGCACACCCAAAAACAATTGTAGCCAGTGATGGCCTTCGAGGTCACCCACGCAATGCCGGCACATTTGCGCGAGTTCTCGGTAAATACGTCAGAGAAAACAATGACCTCACCCTGATGATGGCACTTAAAAAATGCTCCTATTGGCCGGCAAAAAGACTGGAGAAACGTGTCCCCGCCATGAAGTTAAAAGGACGCATCAAGACTGGTGTTCATGCAGATCTGATCGTCTTTGACCCAAACAAGGTAAAAGACCAGTCCACTTTCAGTAAAGCTGACCAATTCTCGACCGGATTTCAATACGTCCTTGTGAAGGGCTCTCCCGTGGTCAGCGAAGGGGAACTGGTTAAGAATTCTTTTCCAGGCGAGGCCATTCGCGCCCCAATAAAGTAGTTATTTCTTCTTGGGTTTATCCAGCACATTCACCCGGGACCGTTTGCGAACCAAATCCAGAATTTGCGAAGGCGTTGCGATTCTTGAAATATTGAGATAATCAGGCTGCCCCTTGTCATTCTCCGGATACCCCTTCACATGAACGGTAGAAATTTCTTCAAACAAAGATGCCAGTGAAACAAGGCTTGCGGTGTCATCGTAACCCCAAAGGGTAACGGGGCATTTGTATCCCAGCTTACTGATCAACTCTACACAACGACGCACGTCCCACACCTGCATGCCTGCAAGTGTTTGCCCTAAAAGCATAAACCTTCGCCGTGCTTGAGTTATGTGACGCTCGTTCTCAGTCAAGGCGCTTAAGCCCACGCCACGCGGCATAAAGGCCACATACACTACATCTGCCTTTCGCACCCCCTCCATACGCTTGGCAAGTGCCTGACGCTGTTTGTCGGTTATCGGGGCCTTTTCATCAATTCCCGCCAAAGCCAATTCCTCGTTCCATACGCCAGCGAATGCCGACCGGCCCAATTGTAAATATTTTTGCCAATATTCTTCATTCAAGACTTCCACATCCACACGAGATGGCTTTTGGAGTCCTTTAGAGTAAGCCACATAAGCTCGAAGCCGGACCTGTTGCTGACTATCAAAATCAAACGCCTCAAAAATTACGCCCTCATGCTCAACTTGGAATACCCGCTTCTCATTTAGCGCGCCCGACGACAAAGGCCAACCGCGAAAAGTTTTTTCCTCAAGCAATTTGAGAACTCTTTTATCCGGTTTTGGCTTTTCGCTTGCTACAGAAATAAAATGATCCTGAATGGTCCCATTGATTGCATCTTCGGGTAATTGCTTGAACACTTTTAGCTGCTCCGGCTCAAAAAGTTTCTCAGCAATAATCGTGATAGGCGGCTCTTCGCCTTTGAGATGGCGATTAAACCAATTAAAAGCCGGCACACGCAGCGGTTGAGTATCCTTATGGCCGCCTGGAGTGATCACCAGGCCAAGTTTGTCTCGGGCCCCATGCAAATCATAAATGTGGCGAACCTGATTGAAAATCCGGTTTACTCCATCCAAGGGAAAGATCCGGTCATCATCGGTATTTAAAATCATCAAGGGCCTGGGAGCCACCAGAGCGGCAACCTGCCCAAAATCCCACCGGTAGGTGTTCACGTGGAACATGCAGTCACAGTGCCCCTCCACCGTTCCATGTGCCAGACGACCGCTACTAGGGAATCCGGCATAAACGTGGTTCTTTAAATCGGCGATGCCCGCCACGGGACACGAAACCTTGATGCGCTCATCAAGCACA
>CAZHJW010000010.1:0-30781 GCA_964533265.1 uncultured Pedosphaera sp. | reverse complement strand
ATTGATGGGGACCGGGTGACCATTTTTCACGGTGATGAATATAAGAATCACACGTTTGTCATCGATTTGGGGCAGCCTCGCAAGGTTTCAGAGATCACCATGCTGGAGGGCTTTTACAAGACGCAGCCGCAATATTCTGATTGGGTTCATGGAGTCATTAATCGCTACGGGCTCGAGTGTTCCTCTGATGGGGTGAATTACACTTCGGTATTTGCTCCCTACCAACTCGATAACCGATTGGTGCGAAACAATGCCTACATTCGTACGTTCCCTGAAGTGGCTGCGCGTTACTGGAGAGTTACTGCCACCGGGCGCTTTGGAGTCGTAACCTTTACCTCGGAGATTGAGTTGTGGGCTGAGTCGGCTTTCAAGGGCGGTCTCGATGAGGTGAGGGTTTATAATCGTCCTTTGAATCCCACTGAGATCAATTGTGTGCACAAGTGCAAATACCAGCCGGTGTATAAAACGAATTATGTCATCAAGAACATCACCCGGCATGTGACCACGTATAAAACGAGATACGAAAAGAAACAGTATGCCCAGCCGGTTGCCAGTAGCTACTCGATTAATGCCTGGGCGCAGGACTCTCATCCCCTGGCGAAGGACAACTGGGACCAGTTTTATACCACCTGGGAATCGGGCTCGAGTGACACCCCTATTTTCACTGAGGGAATCTGGGCGGATGTAATGCCTCGTGCCACTGATAAGGCCCCTCAAGATCTTTTGGGAGGCGAAACGGGCATGTCACGTATCTGTATTGACCGGTACGGGAACAAGGCCAATAACGTTGCGTTTTTTGATGGAAGTGTCCGCAATATTCACCTACAGAACCTCTGGGGTCTCCCCTGGCATCAGGACTGGAAAGTTCCTGCCAAGTTACCCGAACTGCCTTAAATCAGAACGGCCAATTGCTATTCTTTGACTGACTCGACTTCAGGAAAATAGATGAGACCGATCTTCTGTAGGAGTTTTTCGAGTTCTAAATAATAAATCTTTTCCTCCATCAATTCCTTGGCGGCCCGGAGCTTGGCCAGTTCAATATCCAGTGCATCACGCTCAGCCCTCTGGGCGGCACTCAGCTTCCGTTCCTCTTCACTGGGGATCAGGTGAAGCTGGTGGGTGCGTAGTCCATCAGGCAGTAATTTGGGATCTTCACTCTTCTTGGTGACTCGCGTGCCCCTAAACCAGTCTGGAGGCGTTCCTTTGCCATCACCATTGTCATCGAGTAATGGATGCTCGGGGCTCAGCCGGTTTTCGTTCTTATAGAATTCAGCAGAATAACGGCTGGCAGCCAACCATGCTTCCAGTAGCGAGGTTTGCCCGTCCTTATCAATATCCGCTTCAGGGCTTCCAATGGCCTTGGCCAGAAAACCTCCCAGCCGGCAGAAATTGCGTTCAGATCCGCTACGTGTGGCAGTGATAATAACCCGGTTTTCCCCCGAGAGCGCATTCATGAAGGGGGAACTGGAAGAAGCACAATTAATAACGGCCAAGGGTCTCTTGGAGTCCTTGAGCCATTCCTTTAAATCCGCCGCACTGACATCGGGGCCCTGCAGGTTGAATTTTGCCTTTTTGCCATCAAAGGTGCCGTGACCAATCATCACCAACCATAAAGGTGACTTGGATTGGTTGAGCTCAGCCTTAATGAGTTGGGCCAGTGCTTCCTTCTGGGTTTTTTCTTCTGTTTGAACTGCATCACTAAACTTGGCCTCACCTTTGCCAGCGGCATCTTTCCATTGGGCCGTCCACTCACTAAAAATCTTTTTATATTCCTCATTGCCCGGGGCGCCAGTCACGACAATCACACTGGTTTGATCTTGAGCCTGCAGGCCAGTGAAGCTGAATAAAAGGGTGATAAGAAAAATAAATCTCCTCATGGCAATCCTTTGCGGCGGCGTAAGAGCCATTCAGTGACAAAGCAGACCAGGGCCAATAGGAAAATGGGGCCCTGATGCCAGAGCGGGAAGTGGCGGATTTCAGTAACCGGCGCCCGCAAGGCAGGCAGTTGGTCGGCAAACGTATCCAGTTCATCCAGTTCAATCACTCGGCCTCCGGTTTTGCTGGCGATTTCCTCCAGTAGCGCCCTGTTGGGTGCGAGCGATCGGTATTCGGCGGCAGCAAAGTCAGTAGCCCAGCCGGCTTGTTGGCGCCCCAGTAATTTGCCTGTTTCATCACGGACTTCTGCTTCAGCCAGATAACCCCCATTGTTCCTGGGAATATACTGGGCCTGATAGATGCCTGCCTCCTCAGTCTGCGCCTCGGCCGAAAGAGGAATCGTCTTGTCGGTTCCGACTGTCTTGACCTTGATCGATACTGTGGCGTTATCCAGTGGTTGATATTTTTTATCGTGCGCCCTGAGCTTTAGCGTGCGGCCGGCTTTTTCAGGGTTCTGGGTGGTTGTTAGCTCAAAGGGTAGGGGAACATCAGCCACCAGCCAGCGGATCATTTGCCGCCAAGCCTTGTCCTGATCTTCACGCTGGGTTTCACCTTTCAATCCCCAGCGCCACAGGTCGCCAAGCAGAACAGAGCCCACGCGGCCGCGGCCAAAGGGTTGAGTGATGAGGGCCGGTTCATTGACTAGGCCATTACCGGTAGAAACCGTTGCCAGTACGTTGGCACCGGGTTTCTTGCCGCGCACCCGGTTGAGCGAGACAAACTCGGTCATCTCTTCAAGGCGAATTGTCTCTGCCGATTCATTGTCGCGCAATCGCACCCACGGTTGTAGCCAGCCATCACGGGTGATGGAGTACTTCAGGTTATTAAGTGCTGTGGTGTCCGCAGGTTTATCCAGATAAACCGGCAGCATGTTGCCGATGGGAGTGCGCTCGTATTTGCCCTGCCGGTAGGATTCCTGTCCGCCCAACATCAGGAGGCCTCCTCCGCGTTCGCTGACAAATTTATGCAACAAGGTGTGCTGGCTGGGGGTGAAGAAGGCCGCTTCCAGGTCGTCAATCACCACTGCGCTATAGCCAAATAGTTCCTCAGGTTCGGTGGGGAACCCGGTTTTTAATTCATCGGTATTGGCTGTATTGAGCCTAACCAGGACCGGCTTGTCGTAATCTCCCACATCCTGGCCTGATCCTCTGGCCAGAGGGTTGGCGTTTTCACCCCGCCTGCCCTTAAATTCAAACTTGGCTTCCTTTCGGGCAATACGGATGAGCCCGGTCAGTTCAACCTCCCCATCCTCGTCCACCGCGCGATTGAGAAATTTATATTCCCAGTTGGGTCGGCCTGCCACGTAAAGGACCCGGTAAGGGCCACCTCCGCGATCAATGACCACCACGCGGCTGTTATTCGATTCAGTCGCTTCAGTTTCTTCGCCCGATGTGCTGACAGTTAAACGGTAAAAAATGATACCTTCCACTGCCGGCCGTACCTGAAATCGGAAAGCCAGGTCACTTTCATCTCCATCAGCTTTTTGCTTCAATTCCTTGAGAATAGCCGATGCTTCACCATCGGAGTTCAATAATTGCAGCTTTGCAGTAATGGTTTCCTCATCGCAACCACGGGCCTTGACTTGGGCAGTGATGGTGACAGGAGCGTCCTCAAAGGAGGTTTGGGTCGGCGTAATGGTGCCCAGAGCGACATCCCGTTTGGGGGCAGACCTGCCAGTCACCACCGGATAAACTGGAGGCATCCCTTCAGGCAGGGAGAGCTCTCCTTCCAAATCAGTTGCCACGCCATCAGTAAACACCACGATTCCCGCCAGGGGCTGACCCTGATACCTGCGGGTGAGTGTGGTTAAGGCATCCCCGAGCCGAGAGGATTGTCCATCAAAGGGGAGTGTCTTGTAGTTGCCCACGTTTTTAAGACGGGTATCAAAGGTGTAGCGCTTAAGTTCAAAGTCATGGTCAAGCTTGGCTTGCCAGCTCTTTCCCTGAATGGAGAGAACCTGTCTGAGAATTTGGGCACGTGACTTTTTTGCACCCGAATCACTGAGGTTAAGGCCTTCACTATTGTCAACAGCCAGGGCCAGTCGGTTGGCACCGGGTTTGGCGCGTTCCTGGGTTGCCATGGGGTCGAGCAGACAAAATAAGAGCAACAGGAGTCCGATGCATTTTAACCCCATACAGGCTTTACGAATTTTGTCATCGATGGGGGCCTGAGCGTACGCCCACAGAACTGTTGTCACTCCAACGGCCAGCCACAGGAGGGTGGGAATTAGCCAGTCTTTTCCTGCCAAATAAATGGATTCAGTCACGATGGTTTTGCAGGAGGCAGGTTATTTTCCCTTGCCCAGGCGCTCGTAATATTTCTCTACCAAATCGCTGTATCGGCTGGGGACCGGGTCCCGGTCAATGGGAACGAGGGCACGGTCTGATTCGGTTTTGGCCAATTCCTCAGCAATCTGGCTGCGTATTTCATCAAGCGGCTGCAAGATCTTTTTCTCGAGCAGATCCCATTCAGGCTCCTTGCTGTGTCTGCGAAATTCGGCATTCATCTTACGAAGCTCCTCGCGCACCTGTGCAACCTGGTCACGAAGTTCGGGGCGATCGACCGCTTCCTCCACGTCGCGAAGGCGGTCGGTCCATTCCCGATGATCTCCACCGGTGATTGGGTTGCGACCACGTTCATTGCGGCTGAAACCTTTCTCCAAAAAGGAGGCCGGGCCTGACTGCGGTTGGTTGCCTCGTTGCTGGGCTTGCTGGTTTTGTTCGTTGGGCTTTTGATTTTGCTGCGGCTGGCTTTGCTCACTGGGCTTGTTGCCCCCTTGCGCCTCTGGATTAGGTTGGTTGGGTTGGCTGTTGGGCTGTTTGCCCTGCGCTCGGGCTTGTTGTTCCTGTTGTGAAGCTTTCCCCTCGTTGGGTTTGCCCTGTTGAGGTTGCTGATTACCTTGGCCTTTGGCTTGTTGCTCACTTTCGGATGGCTTGCCTTTGCCCTTTTCGTTTTCCCGCGGCTTTTGGTTTCCTGCCTGGCCTTTGCCTTCCTGAGGTTCCTGTTTTTCGCCAGTGGCCTCAGCCTTTTCCTCTTTCAATGCCTTGCTCAGTCGGTTCAGTTGCGCTTCGGCAAACTTCAATGCTTGTGCTTCATTGCCCAATACACTCTCGGCAGCTTTTTCTACACCCTTTTGTAGGTTTTCCATTTTGCGTCGGGATTGATCGCTGAGGGTCTTGGACGCTTGGCGGAAATCACGTTGGCGAAGTTGGTCGATCAACTTTTGCTTATCGGGGTCCTTTTCCATGATCTCATCCAGATTGCGTAAAAGCTCATGGTTGTTCAGGGATTGTTCCTGCTGCTCCAACAGCGTGGCGGAGGCCTTTAAAGATTTATCGGTTTGATTCTGATGCGCCTCACGGAAGGTTTGGTATAGCTTGCGATTAAGGAGTGGCTCGGCCAGCTCGGATTTTTCGACGACCGCCTTCATGTCCTGAAGCAGGTTTTCCAGTTTCTCCTGTTGTTTGCCAAGTTCCTCGGTGATTTCCTTTTTGTCGTCTGAGTCAGTGAGGCTCTTACGCTTCTCCTCTATTGCCTGTTCGCCTTCGAGTTTATTACTGAGTTCCTGTTGTTTCTGGGTCATCTCCCGGGCTTCTCGTCGCATGTTTCGCATTTCCTCGGAAAATTGGCTGGAAGTTTTCTCCCGCAAATCATCGCGCATTTCCTGAAGATCTTTCTGGGCGCGAGTGGAGGAGGAGATGGCCTGGGAAAGTTGGCCCTTTTGCATCTGCTCGGCGGCCTTATTCATTTCCTGTCGGGTTTTCTCCAGTTGCTGCCTCTGGTCCTTCATCTCCGCACGATTTTCAGGCTTTTCCATGCGTTGATTTACCTCGTCCAGATCAGCCAGATTCTGGCGTTGCTCCTCGCGCAGGCGTTTCAGTTGTCTTTTGATCTCCTCTTTTGCCTGCTCTGTCTCGGCCGCGCGCAGCGCGTTTTCCAGTTCCTTGAGTTTCTCGTTTAAATCCTGCTGGCGCTGGGCAAGATCTTTGAGCCGACTGAGAACCTGCAGTTGTTCGCGTTGCTTGGGTTCCTGCAGCTTTTGCGCCTGTTTCTCATTCTCGTAGCGGTCCTCCTGTTTGCGCAGGTCCAGTTGGTTGAGTTGGCTTTGTGCGCGCTGGCTTCTTTGCTGCTGTTGTTGTTGGCTTTGGTTTTTTTGCTGCTGGCGGCTCACCTCGAACTCATGTGCCTGAAGACGAAGGAGAGTCTGGTAGGCTTTTTGTTCGGCAGTGAGGGCTGGAATAAGGGCCTTGGGATTCTCTTGAGCCAGCAATGGTGTGGCGGTCATTAATGCCAAGAGAAGGGTATTGGTTTTCATGTTTCGATTCTGGTTCATGGCTTGGTTTGTCCCTGTGCCTCCGTGAGCTTTTTCAAGGAAGCTTCCATGTTGGTAATGATTGCTTTTATGAATTCACTGGTTTTTTCATCACTGCTTTTATCCAACAAGACCTTGGCTTTTTCCAAAGCATCTTGCTGGCCTTGGATAAGGACCGGTATATCCTTGCCAAGGGTATCAGGTTTTCTGCGTAAATTCCAAGTGGCATTAATGATCTGCTTTTGGAGCTTGATAAGTTCCTGGGTCTGTTGATTGGGAGATTTTTGGCTTTGCTGTTGTTGTTGTTGCTGCTGTTGTTGTTGGTTTGGATCGCCTTGCCGGAAAATCTCCTCAAAAGGCCTCACTTCGGCAAAGAACATATCGCTGAAAGCCCGGCGGAGTTTGCCGTCAGGGCCGGTGTCCTCAGCCCAGAAAAACCAGTTGACCAGTTGATCGGGTTCCACGGCAAGTGTTTCCATTGCCAGGAGGTGTGCGGCAGTGATTTTGGTATTGCCGGCTGCTTCTTTTCCCAACGGGATATCTTGCATCTCTCCGCCGTTGATATTGTAGGTGAGGCCATAACGGCTAAGGCCAAAGTCATCCTGAATCTCAGCGGTGAAATCCACCTCTTCCAAGGGCGATACCTGTTGATCCCCTCGAGGGCTGGCGATACGAATTTTGGGTGGTTTGTTCGCGTACACAGAAATCTCTATGCGAGGGGAAAGCTTGTTGTTTCGACCGGCCGAATCGGTGAGTTCAAGCTTCCAGATTTGATTGTGAGCGAGTGTGAGAGGCGGTAATTCAGCAAGAGGTTGGTCGGCGTGCACCTTGAGATCGATCGATTCTTCCTGAGGGTTTACCAGGCGCGCTGAGGCAACCGGCTTATTGAGGTGAAACTGGTAGGAGAGTTTGGTGCCCTCCACCGCGCTAAGGCGTCGGGTGTCTTCAACCTTGCGGGAGGGTAATTTGGTATAGGCTGGATAATCTAACGCAGCATCTGCTCGGTCGAGGTTAGGGTGTTCGTAAACAGTGACCTGATAGGTCTCTGACTTCTTCCCGTCGTAATCCACATGATAGGAAAATGCCTCTTCTACAACCGGTAAAGTTGCTCCGAAAATAGGGTCATCCAGATTTTTGGTTAGTTCTAACTGCCGGGTTGTTTTATTGGCTTGCGAGACGACCAAAACAGCCTTGCCGGGTGCCCTATTTTTGAAGTGAGCCAGTATCGCCAGCGGTGAGCCGCGTTCCACTTCGGTATGGCCCGGCTCTACTTTGTCCAGCAATGCGTCGGCCACTTTTTCAGGTTCTGTATTTTTATCCGCAGCTTCGGCCTGTAAGAAAGAGTCTTCGGGTAAAGCATAGAGTTTGCCAAGGCACAGGCAGGTCATTGCAAATAAAACTGTAAGACCCAGCTTCAGACTTAGCAGGCGAGCTTTGGGGATCATTTTGCAGAACTGTGACGTTTCGTATGCCCCTCGGGCTTCGTCGATTACCCGTTGTTGAAGAAAATTGAGTTGGCCAGTCTTGGGGTTGGGCTGCTGCTCGATGGCAGTCAACAGCGTGGCGTGCAATTCGGGATGTTGTTCTTCGATGTCCCGGGCAAGTTGTCGATAGTCAAACCGTGTGCTCGAAGAGTTGATCCATAGGATGGCAAAGGTGCCTACGAGTAGCAGTGCGGTAAGGGTGTGTGGAGTCCAGTCAGGAAACGTGGACCCTGCGTAGGAACGGATGAGGATTAGGCCTGATATCGTCACCACTGCGCCCCACCAGTAAAGAAACATGTTCCATGTACGCCATTGCTGTTGGCGTTGTACGATGGGATAGAGGATTCGTTTCAGTTCGTTCATGTTGCCTCTTGCGCAGGCTCAGTAGGAGTGGAGGGTCTGCGCCACAGCCACCCACCAAGCCATGTTTCCAGTAACGCCAGCATGATCGCTGCCACGATAAGCCAGCGCCATATTTTCTGCCGTTTTTCGAGTTGTTCGTCCATCAATGTTTGTTCCCGGTTTATGGTAATTTCCTCGTTCTGAGCTGTTTCCGGGCTAAAGGGTAGGTCTATCGCATCCAAACTCTCCGGGGCTAGGGGCGCAGTTCGGCTTTCTCTGGGTGAAACATTAACGGCAAAAGTTAATGGCTTGGATCCTTGAAGGGTGTAAAGCCCCGGTTTTCTTGCGTGAAAAATGCTCGAACCGGCTGGAATTTCAACCTTTCCATCGGGACCATTCAAAACGCGGTCTTGATCGGATTTACCCGGAAGGGTGATGGGGTCTCCGGCGAAGTAGGTCGCTTTCAACTCGCCGCGTCTATCACCTAGTTCGAGCATTGAATAAAGCAGGGGAACAAACTTGCTGGCCAGAGCCAGTTGGCTGTCCTCAGGCTGCCAACCGCAGGTCAGGATGAAGAGGTGGCCGCGACCGATGGGTAAATCGAGCAACGCAGGATCTCCATCATCAAACCGAGCCAAAACTCTTGCTCCTGGAAGTCGTGCCGGGTCGAGTGAACGATGTTTCCAGAAATGAATCTTGGTGAAATCGCTGAAACGCGGCTCATTGAAAGGGGCCAAAAGTGGGTGATCAAAATCCAATTGGGTAAGAAGCGCATATTTGTTCACGCGTGCTTCTGTTAATGGAACGGGGCCTGACTTGGCCAGAGCGGTGAGGGTTTCGCTCATTGTCTCATTTTGTAAGGCTAACAAAACCGAGTGGCCGCTTTCTGCAAAGTTCCTTACGCGTTCGATATGTGCTTGGTTGATGGATTCTCCAATGATTAAAAGCCGATCATCAGGATGTGACAACTGGTTGGCTACTCCCGATGGGGGATGGGTCAGCACGCTGACGTGTTGCAATCGGGTTTTGGAAAAGGCGCGCTCAAGGTAAAAACGCATGGATTCAGTATCATCAGGTTGCTCATTTCCAAGATAATGAATGCGAACGGGTTCAGGTGTGAGAGGAGTGATGTGAAGCGTGTTATCAAAGTCATGTGCATCGCCCAAAAGGGTGAGTTTCCATTCTTTGCCAGCCGGGCGGCGAGGAGCATTGATTGTGCGGCTTTGGCCGGCCGGCACATAAATAGCAACGCTGTTGGTCGAGGTTTTCTGGCCGGGTTTAAGCCATGCGAGTTGGAATTCTTCGGTGTTGGCATCTTCTGAATTAGTGACGCGAACAGGTTGGGTTTTCTGGTCATTCATCTCCTGCATTGGCTTGAGTTGCAGACCAGCGTTGCCGACAGACTCAGGTTCAATGGATTTTAGCGTGAGCTGTACCTCTTCGGGCCATTCATGACCCTGCAGACCTTCCAGTTGACTGCCTTCCTGACTATCAGTAATCACCACAATTTTCTTGAGACCAGCGTGATCGGTCTCTTCTAGTAATTCGGTTGCAGTAATAATAGCATTACCCAGATGGCTTCCACCCCAACCTGGCTGTACAGATTTCAATGTCTCATTGGCGGCAGCCAGGCGATTTGGTTCGGGCAGTTCATGCCACTGGTCAAAACGCAGTAGGGGCGTGGTTTGGCTGTCGAAAGCCAGAATGGCCAGAGAGTCAGTCGGTTTTAATTCGTCAAAAGTGGCTTGTGCCTGATCCAGTCCTTTTTCCCATAACCCAGCACGCTGCATGCTGGCACTGGTATCCAGTAACAGCACCACGCGTTGTCCGGCGCTGGGGTCATTGGCATCAATAACGGTGTTGCGGAAGAACGGCCTGGAAAAGGCCAGGGCCATTACTGCCAGCAGGGTGCAACGGACGATGAGAAGCAGGATGTCCTCGAGCCTGCTTTTGCGGGTAACCCGAGGAGGATCCGCACGCAGGAACATGAGCGAACTGAAGGAGAACTTCTCCTTCGTATTGCGACGGATCAGATGGAAGAGTACCGGGCCTGCGATGGCCAAACCACCCAGCAGAAAGAGTGGAGTAAGGAAACTCATAGGTTGGCGTGACGCTGGATGTTTTTGCCGCGCTGCTGGCGTTGTCGCAGATAGTTTGAAAGCACCTGATCAAGCGGTTCATCAGTAATCACCGGAAGATAATCGACTCCGAGTTTTTGGCATATGGCTCGTGCCGCATCGCCGTGTTCAGTAAAGCGTTTGAGGTAATTCCGTTTTGCCGCTGCCGGTTCAATAAAGAGGTCTTTTTCTGATTCGATATCATGGAAAAGTAGAGCGTCTTCGAAATCAAAATCAATTTCGCGGGGGTCGAGTATGCGAAAAACAGCTACATCATGGCCGCTGGCAGTCAATCGGCCGAGTTTCTCCTCCAGTTCCTCAACCGGCGCGAGCAAATCGGAAATGAGTACCATTAGCCCGCGTTTATTGACCAGTTCCACAATACGTTCGAGAGGCTTGGAGATGCTTGTGGATTGGCCGGCGGCCGGCTTTTCGAGACTCAGCATCAGTTGGCGCAAGTGCCCTGGTCGATTACGTGCGGGTAAATAGTCCCGGATGCCTTCATCAAAACTCAGTAGCCCCACTGCGTCACCTTGTTGGAAAAGAAAATAGGCCAATGTGGCGGCCAATGTGTGTGCGTATTCTGCCTTGGTCCAGTCGTCCGAGCCAAAGGTCATGGATCGGCTTTGGTCTATGAGCAGGTGGCAACGTAGATTGGTTTCGTCTTCAAATTTTTTGATGTAATAACGGTCGCTGCGCGCATAGACACGCCAGTCGACATAACGAGGGTCATCACCAGGGACATATTGTCGGTACTCTGAAAATTCTACTGAGAACCCGTGGTACGGACTGGCATGGATGCCGTTCCAGAACCCCTGCACTACAATGCGTGCACGCAGCTCAAGGCTGCGAATCTGCATTAGTGTGCGCGTGTCGATGAAACCACTGTTCGTGGAACTGGATTCAGTTTCAGGCATCTGGCGAAACGTGATCAAGTAATTGACCAATAATCTTCTGAGTGCTCATCCCTTCGGCCTCAGCCCGGTAGTTAACCAGCACCCGGTGACGTAATACGGGTGCGGCTAGTGCTTGGATGTCTTGGGTTTCCACGTGCGACCGTCCCTGAATTAGGGTACGTGCCTTGGCGCCGAGCACGAGGAACTGTGCGGCCCGTAGGCCCGCCCCCCAGCTGACCCATTCGTTAACGAACTTGGGCGTATTTTCCTGATGAGGCCGGCTGGAAGCTGCCAAACGGACAGCGTAGCGGACTATGTCTTCAGCTACCGGGACTTTGCGAACCAGATCATGAAAACGCAGAACATCATCTGCGTTAAAAAGCGGCTCTATTGACTCGCCTTGATCCGCGGTGGTTTGTTGAACAACGGCCACCTCATGATCTTCAGGCAGATAATCAATAATGACATTAAACATGAATCGGTCGAGTTGTGCTTCAGGCAGGGGATAGGTGCCCTCCATCTCGATTGGATTTTGGGTGGCGAGCACAAAGAACGGTTGTGGCAAAGGATGTCGGTGGCCGACGGCAGTGACTTGGTGTTCCTGCATGGATTCCAACAGGGCGGCCTGGGTCTTGGGCGGGGTGCGATTGATCTCATCAGCCAGAATGATATTGGCAAACACCGGGCCAGGGACAAAGCGAAGCTGCCGGCCTTCATCGGTTTCACTAAGAACCTCGGTGCCGGTAATGTCCGCAGGCATCAGGTCGGGTGTAAACTGGATACGCGAAAACTTTAATTCTAATATCTCCGCGATCGATTTTACCAGTAGGGTCTTAGCCAGGCCGGGTGCTCCAGTGATCAGGCAGTGACCGCCTGCGAAGAGGGAGATTAGGATTTCATCAATGACCTCCTGTTGGCCAATGATCGTTTTGCCAAGCTCGGCTTTAATCCGGGCATAACCTTGGATGATTTGTTCCACGGTCTCAGCTTCAGTAGGGGGAAGAGTTTCAGTTTCCATTAGTGGGTTAATGCGTAAAATACGATGTTGATGCCCATCGGGTAGGCCTTGGGTTCTGAGTAGGTTTTAAAGTAATACTGGTTTTCGCCTTCGCGCTCCCAACCATCGCCCAGATCAGTGTTGTGGCAAATAATCGCCATCATGCGGTCCTTATCATCAAAGAAACCCTTGTAATGGACTTCGCTCCCGTCATCGGCTCCTGGCCTCCATTCAAAATCTTGACCATTCATGGCCTGGCCAATGGAAGGCAGCTGGGGTTTTTCCTTTAGGTCAAAGACACAATGAAAGATCGGGTGTTCGAGGGGGAGTTCTTTGGGTGCTCGATCAGGGAATACGCGCTTCATTTCACGGGCAAAATTCTCATACTCATCGCCACCCCAAAAATCGTCTACCATGAGAAAACCGCCATTGAGTAGATATTTGCGTAATGCCACTACCTCCTCATTGCTGAATTGGAGAGCCCCTGGCTCAATGATGTAGATAAAAGGATAATCAAACAGTTTAGGATCGGTTAGCTCTAGGATTATGCCTTCAGGATGGACTTTGAGAGATGTGAGTTCTTGCAAACGGTATGAAAAGTTAAGGTCCGCATCCGGATAATCCGTGCGCCATCCACCTCCACGTCGGCCGTAACTGCTGCTGTATTTGATCCGGACAAAGGTAAAAACATCCCGGGGCATTTCATTGTCCAGTTCCCAGTTTGGCACGCCGCGTCGATCCACCGATGGAGGAAGGCCGGGTCGACGTTGTGCCCATAGAACGGCCGCAGTAATCGCCACAATGCTGAGGAACGTGATTAGCCGCTTATTTTTCATCCCAAGTAAGAAGAAATTTCAGTGCCGCGCGGAAACGGGGGGCCTCCTCCAAAGCCATTAAGAGATGCCTTTTGGCCTTGGTGTTGTCTTTTGGTTTGAGCAGGCGTGCGAGCCTGTAGTGTGCTTCAGCCGGATCTAGCGGGTCGAGGCTTAGGAGTGTTTGCCACGATTCAATGGCCGTTGGGTCATTTTTCTGTGCTTCAGCTGCTAGGGCCAAATGGCGGTAGGTCTTGGGCAGCAGCGGGTTTACTTCCAGAATCCGCTCGCAGTTCACGCGCACCGCCTCCCAGTCCTTGACCTCCATGGCCAGTTCAGTGAGACGCTGGAATATCGGGTAGGCATCGTCACTCATGGAAGCGAATGACTCGAGTGTTTTGCGTTCAGCATCGTGTTCCTTCAGTTCCCTATAGGCACGTGCCAGCATGATATAAGCGTTTGATTGGCCTGCAGTTTGTTTGGGGAAGAGACGGATCAGTTCCTGGCAAGGCGCTTTCACCGCCTCCCAATCCTTTGTCTCTAGGGCGCGACGTGCCCTTCGAACGAGAAGGTAATAATTTTTGGGGTGTTTTTTTGCGAATTCCTCTACGCCTGCTTTTAATGCTTCAGGATCGGGTTGTGTCCAATTCAATTGAGGAGCCATCGCCTTCGCTTTATCTTGGGCATATTTTTTAAAAGCGCTTTCAAGTCGTTCCATCGGTTCGGTATGTTTCTCAATGGCGTTATTGATTTCGGTGCCCTTACCCAACTCCTTGAGAATATTGCCGATGGCCTTGGTTCCGAAACGTTTGATGATGTGTTCAACGACCAGTGAGGATTGGTAATAGGCAAACTGAAGATGCAACTGGCTCTCCGGTGACATGAAGTCACCGCTTAAATTACTGATAGGGGTTAAATCCTTGTCTAGAATCATTGATCTGTAGCTTGGATTCATTCGCTGGCCCCAGGCAGGATTGGCTTGGCGCTCCTCATAGACACTGATTCCTTCACTCAGCCAGCGGGGCATTTTGTTCTTGGTCAGGGTGAGAGTGACAGTGTGGCAGAACTCATGCCACAGGACCGACTCCCAATTGGCGGGGGAAGGCATTTGCGAGGCGGGGCTATTGGCGGTGATGACGCACCCAAAACACACCCCCAGAAAGCCGGGGTTACCGGGCATGCCAAAAGTGCGGACACCAAAATCCTTTTGTTTGGCAAAAATTTCCACTGTAGTGGGTTGTTCCAATTTCAGGCCGTATTTATTGCAGAGTGTGTTGTGTGCTTTGTTCAGTAACCGGAGGGCTCGCGTGCCATAAACCTCGGCTTCATGTGGATCCATGCGTAGGACGAAGTTGGAGTTGGTCAGAGTAGTATACTTGCTGAGTGTATCCTTGAGGGTGACAAGGTTATAGGTTGTGACATCGTAGCCATCGGATTCGTGAGTTGCTTCGGTCAATGCCCAGCCTTCTTTTTCGAAACCTAAACGGAGCAGATCCTGGGCGAGCTGAACCTTGGCAGGGATGAAGTCCGCCTCAAATGCCAAAGCCTGCTTTTGGTGAGCTGAACCTTCGGTAAAACGGTATTTCTGCGAAAGTTTTTTGCCAATCAAATGATCGATCGAAGGATTGGTCTTCCAAAACTTAAGTGCTCGGTCTCGTGCAGTTTTCTCGGTTACTTTGTCAGATTTCAGGTGAGCGATCACGCTTCGGTAAGCCCAAGCCTCAGGTTGGTGTGGGTTGATTGCCAGAACCTTGGTTAACTGCTCTTCGGCTTTCTCATAGGCTTCGCGATCTATGAGACGGTCAGCCATGAGTAGGCGGGTGCCAGTATGGTTGGGGTTTGCCTCGAGGGCATGCTGGAGATGCTTGGCGGTCATTTCCCCGTCTGAGGAGGCAAACGCCCGCGCGGTTCCAAAATGAAGCACGGCATCCTTGGGGTTCTGTTTGAGTGCCGTTTGAAAGGTGCGACCGGCCAGTTCATAGTCATTTTTGGAAAGAGCCAATTCTCCAATGGCATAGGCAATGCCGGCAAATCCAGGGTCGTGTTCCCGGGCGGGATTGTAGAGTTTATCAAGTACCACTTTAGGGTCGGCTCCCAACTTGAGGGCTGTTTGGCCCAGCACCACCATGTCCGGGGCATTGCGGTAAGCCCAACTTCGAATGCCAGCCAGGCGGTTAATCTCATTTAGTGCATTGGTTGATCCTTTGAGGTCGTTATTGAATTGAAAGACATCGTGAGCGGTCCAAAGGATTCGCACACTACTGGAGAGCTTCTCCATCGCATTGGTGGTGACGATTCTCGCATCGGCGTATTTACCCTGAGCGAGCAGGGCTCGGATGTGCAGTACGCGCGAGTCCTCCTGCCATGGGTTGTTGGCAATGGAATTGGTGGCGTGTGAAACGGTGTTTGTGTAGTCGCCGCGCGCAAAAGCGACCCGGGCTTCAGTCAAAGGATCGGCAGCCAGTCCCAAAGAGGCGAAAAGCAGTAATCCAATGGCTGAAACACGAATCATTTGTCGGTTAATTTACGCTTGGCCAGATAGCCTTGTAGGAAACGGTCTGGAGGCGCCTCTTTCCATGCCGTGAACCAAAGATCTCCAAGCATTTGGCCTCCTGTAATGAGTTGTTGATGCAAAAAGACGCGCCCTTTTTCCGGTGACTCCTTTGAAAGATGCCCAGCCTTATCCAGTTCATAAAGGGGAATCACAAGTTTGTGTTGTTCGAGAATATAGTTTACTGCCGCCTGAAAATGACCGCTGGCTAAATCAATGCTAGCGGGTCGCTTGAGAAGCACTGCTGTGCGCACCTTGCCCTTGAGCACAGCCTCGTTAGGAGCTTGGGTGGTAATGAAAAATTTCCCGTCAATCCACGAATGGAAAGAGCGTCTAATGGTGTAGTCCTTGGGGTTATCGCCGGTCCAACCGTTGTAGTGTTTGGTGGTGTGTAATGGCTGTGAAGCATCACCTACAAAATGGCTGAGAACCCCCATGCGATAGATGATGTTTGCCCGGGCGTTTTCTATTTCCTGGGGTGTGCCCATTTCTTCAAATACTTTTAGATAGGAAAAGGCGCTAACCAGTTTGAGGTAATGTTCATTAATGCTCCATGGCAGAAAGCCTGGATAGTTTTTGATATGATCAGCATTAGCTTCAGGCAACTCCAGTTTCAGGCTTGAGCGGGCATTGGCCATCTGTTCAACAAAACGGTATCGGAAGTGGCTGAGGTTTTCGGTTTTGAGTTGGTATTGTTGCAGATACTCAACATCAAAGTAGTGGTCGGGATTATTCAGGTGTCGCAGTCCGCGATCCTTGTTGTTACGCCAGCGGTCCGGTTCACCTGCGAGAAATTTAATCCGCTCCGTGTTGGCGGGTAACAGTGGGAACTGTGGGAATTCTTTTGGCAGGCTTTTAAGCGCGAGCCCATTAACTAACCGGTGCCGTTCATAATCCCAGGCATTGGCCGCCTTAGATACCCAAAAGAACAGGATTAAACAGAATAAAGCGCGCGCATGAGCCATGGATTCAGGCTTTCAAGTTGGTCAAAAAAGAGCAAATGAAAGCTGTTCACGGGAGCGTGACGATTTCCAGATTCAATCCGCTTTTCGCTTCGCGCAACAGCACGGCTTGTTGTTTGCCATAGGCATCGACCTGCACTGCGCCGTGCAGTTCCTCCAGCACCTCTACTCCTTTTGGATCCTTGGCAACGCCCTTGTTGCGTCGGGCGGCTTCCTTGTTGACCTTGTCACCACTGGGGGCGATCAGTTTCATGTTGATGCGTGCGGCCCAATATTTGCTCGGGGTATAATCGAAAAGCTTGTGGAAGCGCATGGAATGGGTGACCAACCATTCTTTTCCTCCGCTTTTATAAGTAAACATGTCCAAAGGCCTGTTGCCTGAGCCCAGCTCCAGCACACTGGTTCCTTTGACTTGAGCCCCGTCATTCAGGTTGGCCATCGGGAACTTGGCAATCGGAGTGCAGGCGAAGGATCCCACTAGGTAAGGGGTGCCTGCTTCTTGAGTCATGATAAAGCTTTGAATAGGAGCCTTGGTTTCCCAGCGACCATGCGCCACGTGATAGGTGTCGGTGCTGAAGACGGCGGCCGTGGAACCGTGGGCGATTGGTGTGGGAATGGAAAAGATTTTACTGCGGAAAGCGTCATTACTCTGTCCGGCAGCCAGCACACGTCCATCGTGAAGGCCAATGGCGCTGATACGCGAGATCTTCAATTTCTCTGAAAGCTTAATGCGCACCCACTTGAGTTTATCGGTATTCAGTGTGTCGAGCTTTCCCGATGAGCCGAGAGTGAGGATAGTTGTTATACCGTCGCTGCGTCGTACACTGATATAGAGTGTGCCCGTCTCAGGATTGGCCTTGAGATCATTGATGGTGATTTTGTCGGGTGTTGCCCCGATAGCCCCGGCCACCTTGGCACCGAGATTGGCCATGGGTTTAACCGGGGTAAACTTACCGGTGTTCTCGGTGTCAATGGCCACTAATGAGCCACTTGCCTCAGCTACAAGAAGTAGGCCGTGGCTGCTGGCGTGCAGGACACCCGCCCCATTAAATTTTAATCCGCCTTGCTGAGCGTTTTTCAGGAAGGTTTTGGTGGCCGAGTCCGAATCTTTGGCCGTCAGGGTGAGAGAAAGGGTGGCAGTAAAAATGAGGGTAAGAATTTTATTCATGATCGTTAGGGGGCTCACAGGAATTCTATCAACCCGCAGGAGGCAGGCAACCACTAAAGGGCGGTCTGTAATATGCCGGTCAATTGGGCATCATCCAAGTTTACGGGGTTGGCTTTCATGCTGCTGGCTGTGCGGGCTTTTTCAATAATATCTGGGAAATCTCCTTTGGTAATTCCATAGTTGGAAAGACCGGGGATTTTCAAGGTCGCGACAAGTGTTTTTACCCAATCGACACCGTCTTTTGCTGTAGCGTTGAGATTACCGGTGAGGAGACGTGCGATTTCGGTGTATCGATCTTCTTTTAGGTTCTCCTCAGCCAAGGCTTCCAAGTTAATATGCATCACGTGAGGGAGTAGAGCTGCACAGACTGCGCCGTGGGGCGCTTTAAACATGCCGCCAATGGGTGCGGCAAAGCCGTGGACCGCACCGAGGCCGGAATTGGCCAGTGCCAAGCCTCCATGCAGGCTGGCTAAGGCCATATCCTCTCGCGTGGCGGGGTTTGGGTTTTCACAGGCGCGTTGCAATGATCTTGCTGCGCGAGGAATCGCTTCGCGGCATAGGGCATCAGTCATGGGGGTGGCTCGGTTGCAGGTAAAAGGTTCAATGAGTTGAGTAAGAGCGTCTAATCCTGTGGTGGCGGTGAGTTCAGGCGGCAATTCATAGGTGAGCTGCGGATCCACGATGGCCAGTGTTGGTAACATTAAGGGATGACGCAGACTCACCTTCACGCGGTGTTCAGGACAGGCGAGCACGGCATTGCGGGTTACTTCTGCGCCGGTGCCGGCAGTGGTGGGAATGGCAATGAAAGGGGCAGGGGATTGAGTAAGAGGTTGGCCGCCTCCAATTACTTCCAGATAATCAAGGGGCTCACCGGGGTTGGGGCAAAGGGCGGCAATGGCCTTACCCGCATCAATGGCGCTGCCTCCGCCAAAGGCAATCACCAGGTCGCAATTATTTTGACGGGCACATTCCACCCCGTCCTGTGCATCAGTAATCTTCGGTTCACCGGAAACCGAATGGACAGTGTTCTTCAGGCCTTCTTCCTTGAGGAGCTCCAATAATTTTTGGGCGCGATCCGGGTTGCTGCCGGTCACCACCAGTGCATGCCTGCCCAGGGTTGCCGCCGCCGGGGCGGCTTCCATTAATTTACCCGCACCAAAAAGGATGCGGGTGGCGGTGGCAAATTCAAATTGAGTTTTACCACTCACTATCTTCAGGGAAATGGTTGGTCAGCTTCACGGCCTGGCGAGGTTCAGCCATCATATCCTCAACGGTTTCGCGCCATGCTTTGTAGTGCTCAGTTTTCTTGTGGGCAGCCGGGGCATCCGCGGTACGGTACACTTCATTGAGGATAAATCGGTTGGGATCCGCATTATCCTGGAGGACATCAAAGCGGGCAATACCCGATTCCTGGATGCTGTTACGGGCGTTTTGTAGCGAGGCGGTGCGGAAAGTCTCCACGCAATCCGGTTTGACATGGACATGAACTAGAACAATTAGCATGGGCCGGAGGATAGGGCCTCTGGGGTGCGCGGCCAATAAAATGTAGATGAACGCGCTGGTATAAAATGATTCCCTTGCCCTTTGGGTTTAGCATTTCAGGACTGTTCATCCTGAGCTGTGCCGGTCATCGGCACGAAACGGACTGGGAAGATGGTTTCTTCATGAAAACCCTCTAGCGTATTCTCAATTAAAAGCAGCTTTTGACTCAATCTACCCACCGGGATGGTCATTCGTCCGCCCGGTTTGAGTTGATCCAAAAGAGGCTGGGGCACTTCCGGCGGGGCGGCAGTGACAATGATTTTATCAAAAGGAGCGGCCTCAGGCCATCCCCCGTACCCATCGCCCATGCGATATTGAATATTGTGGTAATTCAGTTCCTCCAGTAAATCCCGTGATTGATTGGCCAAGGGCTCAAGTATCTCGATTGTATAAACTTCCTTCACGATCTCAGCTAAAATTGCGGTTTGGTACCCACAGCCGGTCCCAATCTCCAGGACACGATCGTTAGGATCAGGCTTTAAGGCTTCAGTCATGTGCGCCACGACTGTGGGTTGGGAGATGGTTTGGCCATGGCCGATGGCCAGAGCCGTGTCCAGTTGCGCCTCGTGCTGGTCCTGAGATGGAATAAAGCGGTGCCGTTCCACCTTGCCCATGACTCCCAGAATAAAATCCATTCCTTCCATTATTAAATTTCCTGCCAAACCCCGCTCAAACCCTCAAATTATGGCTTTATCCTACCTGATTATCGTAACCAGAGGAAGAGTGTGTCCGTCTAATTGACTGGTAATTTGCCGTATTAGTGGTATTATTAACTCGTTACCTGTCACTATATGAAGGGAAAAAGGAAAATTTGGCTCTGTGTGGCCTCGTTGTTGGGAGTTGCTGTATTTTGGTGGGTTTCTGCCACTAAAAGTGAGCCGGCCCTTGTAGCAACTGTAATGCCCGAGCGGGCAAAAGACAATCTACCCGAGGCCGCAGTGGCCAAGCGCTTCAGGCATGTGCAGTTGGACAAGCGTGCCGTGAAGGCAGTGAGCAAGGGGGACCGGATAATCTCCCTGACTCTTTTTCCCGGTGAGACGATTCGTGTGCGTCTCAATGAGGCAGAACAAACTGATCCCGATAGCACTGAGGTGCATGGCGAAGTAATCGGGATGCCCGGGGCCGCAGCGAGCTTTATCACTTACAAGGGAGTCATGGCCGGCAGTGTTGAGTTGGCTGATGGAAGACAGTTTCTGATTAACTATGCCGATGACAAGGCTCATTCCATTGTCGAGATTGATTCAGCGGCCGTTCATGCTCCCCATGCTTCGGCTCCTCATCCCGATACTCTCACCCTCTACCGGTCGCCTGATAAAAAAGTGACCTCCATGCCGCAATACAGGATGAGATTTTATAAGCCGGGTGTAACCAACCGGGTGCCGGGCTTCCCTCAATTTACTCATGTGCTGACTCTAACCAATACACTTTCCACCAATCTTTGGTCGGTGCCGGTTGTGCCTGTTTATGGCCCACCCATTGTTGGAGTGTTGATCTGTTATACTTCTCTGGCTGAGAAACAGTGCGGTGGAGTAAAGGGAGTGGAGACACGCGCACGCATTTCAGTGGCGCAGGTGAACAACGCATTCCTTCGCAGTGCGGTGACCGCAAAATTAGTATTACTGGGCACTCAAAAGGTTAACTACACAACAGTGGGAAATAGCACGAGCGATTTGGTGAACCTGACCTTTGCCCGTACCGCCCCTCTTTATGATGTGCATAAACAAAGGCAGATTTATCGGGCAGATCTGGTGAGCCTCTTTACCGGCACCAGTCCCAACAACATCCTACATGGGAGTAGCTGGATGCTTAACAGTACCAATGGGGCGCCTGCTTATGGTTTTAATACGGTGGAAGCGGTGTACGCTCCAACCTCGGTGTTCGTACATGAAATTGGACATAATCTGGGTTGTTCGCACGCCACCAATGATGTGGGCGGGTTTATGCACGGTTCTTTCACCAATTCGCACGGTTGGAAATTTGGTATCACGACTAATGGAACCACTTATCCCATGCGGACGATCATGGCCTATGGGGTAGGGCGGCGATTGGGTTATTTCTCCAATCCGAACGTTAGCGTTTGGGGTGTGCCGACTGGTGATACGAATTTCGCCAATAATGCATATACGATTTCACAAATGGCCCCCAAGGTGGGTTCCTACTTCACACAGGTCATACACAATACGCAGTTGGTATCCAACCGCTTCCCGAGATTTGTGCTGCCCAGCACAACGAATCGTCCAGGGTTGCGCCAACCGGGCCGCATCTTCTGGCGTAGCGGTCGCCGCACCGGCGAATAATTTACTGGCGCTTGCCGATGCACCAAAGGTGCTTATGGGTGCGCAGGAAAAGCTGTCCATCAGAAGCCGCCAAGGAACTGTTGGTGAGAGCCCCGTCCAGTTCGTTGATGCCGATCAATTTAAATTTTGGAGTGGCTTGCAAAATGATGGTTTCGCCGGATTGATTGGGGATGTAAATCCGGTCGCCCGCGATAATCATCGAGCTCCACGATTCCTGTTTAGAACCACTTCCACGAACACGTTCAGAAAACTGAATCTTACCAGTTTTTAGGTCATGACATTCCATGATGCCATTGGTGTTCAGGATATATGCGTGACCATTATACACCACGCCCGAGCCAAGCCGGTTGGCTGTGCGTTCGATCCTCCATAGGGTTTGGGAGGTGACATCCCCCTTGCCGCCAGACTTCACTGCTACGGTGGTTCCGAAATAGCCACCGGTGCCTATAACGATTCCTTCACCGGCAATGGGAGAGGAATAAATAAGCGGATTAAGGCCTTCACATTTCCAGAGGAGCTTACCGGTCTTTGGATTGATACCGGCTAGATTACCGGGATAGCTCATCACGAGCTCTTCATTTTTGTCGGTTCCAACAAAAATAGGGGTACTGAAGCTGCCGGTCCATTTGGGATCCTTATTATTTCTGAACCCGTCAGTACGACCGATGACATTCACAGGCGGGTCATTCAGTTTCCAAATTGTTTTGCCGGTGCGTTTATCGAGTGCAACCAGGTGAGCCTTGGGGTCAGGTCCGCGGTAAATATATATAAGATCACCCTGGATGACGGGTGAGGCGGCTGAACCCCATTCAAATTGAATTTTCCCCAGATCACGCTTCCATAGAAGTTTTCCATTTAGGTTGTAGCAGACAACACCTGCCGAGCCATAAACTGCCACCACCCGTTCACCGTCCGTTGCGGGAGATTCACTGCAATAGGGATTGGTGCGGTGGGATTTTTCAGTTGGAGTGTATTTAACCGTACGTTGCCACAACACTTTGCCGTCTAGTCGGTCCATGCAAATTAAGGCGCGTTCCTTTTCCTCCTCCAAAGGTTGGGTCAGGAAAATTTTTTCGCCCCAGATAATCGGTGTGGAGTTGCCTCGATACGGCAGGGTGACTTTCCAGGCAATTTTTTCAGTTGCGCTCCATTTGACTGGCAGGTTTTTTTCCTGGCTTAAACCCACGCCGGTGGCTCCGCGCCACATTGGCCAGTTTTCAGCGTTCAAGGACAGGCAAGTCATCAAGGCAAGAAAAAGTAACCGCATGGCCTGAGGATATGTTCTGGATGGCTGACGGCAAGTCAAAGGTGACAGGGGGGTGCTTGACGTTGAGTTCAAGTTTGATTCAAATCGGCACGTGGAAGAATTGGACTCAACAGTCGAGGTGCTCGGTTTATCCAAATATAAACGCCACATTTTTTTATGTGCAGATCAAAGCGAGCCCAAGTGTTGTGACAAGGAAGTCGGCTTGGCCTCGTGGGATTTCTTAAAAAGCCGCCTCAAGGAGTTGGGCCTTGCCGGGCCGGTCTCGAAAGTGTTCCGAACTAAAGCGAACTGTTTGAGAGTTTGCCTGCGTGGGCCAGTGGCCGTGGTCTATCCAGAGGGCACATGGTATCACTCCTGCACGCCGGAGGTGCTGGAATTGATTATCCAGGAGCACCTTGTTGGAGGAAGAGTGGTGGAGGAGTTTGCGTTTGCCTACGCAGAGGGCTGCCGTGTTGATTAGTCTTTGATGCAGCGCTGCACGTAATCCACAATCATCTGGTCGTCATTACCCGCCTCGATGGTGACGCATAGGAGATCTGCAGGATTCACGTTCTTCTCACGGAAGAACTGCCGGTCGCCTCCTCAACCGTACATCAGGTCGGCCGGCAAGTTGCCCGCCAATTTTGCGCGGGCTTTGGTGATGAGTCGTGGCAGCCAGGCAATGCCTTCAATTGCATCCGTCTTAGCCGGGAATTCCTCCATATCCATCTGGTTGGGAGCGGGTTGACTATTTAAGATGCCTTGAAAATGCCTCATACGTACGGCCTGCAGTTCCTCCACGTGTTCATAAATTACATCACCCCACCGAACGTAGTCATCGCAGAAATCAAATAGTTCCTGTGTGCTGCAGCCTATGGATTTCAGAAAAGCGGGTTCCTCGCCTTCGAACATATTCTCCGGGCTTTGACGGCCTTCCTTGTGGCGCTCCACTCCATTGAAGAAAAGGTCGTGAAATTGCCTTCGCCAATCCTCGTTCATGATTAGTTGCGTAAGTTTACTTCTGCCATGAGCTTGTCAGTTGAATTGTAGGCTTCAGTAACCCATTCCACAATCTTTGAAGGATCTGGTGCGTACTCAAGCTCAAGACTGATGGCCCCGTCAAAATCAAGGTCCTTGATGGCTTGCAAGTAGGGCACGAAGGGGACCACGCCTTGCCCAGGTGGCAGATCCCCATGTACTTTGCCATCACAGTCGGAAATGTGAACGTGTCCAGCTCGGCCTCTTAAAGAAGCGAGGCTCTCGGGCGGACTATTGCTCAATACCATGTGGCTGATGTCGATGTTTGCCTTAACGGATGTTCGGTCGACATCGCTTAAAAACCGATCCATTTCACCGATCGTATTGACCAGTGACATATGGAAAGGTTCCAGCTCGATGACGATATCCAGATCACGTTCCTCAGCATAGTCTCCTAGAATCTGACAGTTCTCGACAGCGAACTTCCACTGTTCCTCGGGCGGAATCACTTCCTTTTGCCAGATGTATTCACCAATCACGAGCAGGTAATTCTTAGCGCCGAGCGTGACGCCCATGTCGAGGTAGCGTTTGCACCGCTCGACGTGAAATTTCTGGACCGAGGGGTTAAAGTCAACCAGACCCACACTTACTCCCACCACGCTGATGATTGGCAATTGCAGCTCCTCGCAGGTTTGCTTCACCATTGCGATTCGGTCATCGGCGTTGTCATCAAGTGGGTCCTGAAAAATGTCCACGCAATCGAAACCCAGTTCCTTGGTTTTGTGCAGTCCGTCAATCAGTCCGACTCCGTGCTGTTCCCAGGCCGAATTTATCATTCCCAGTTTCATAATTAATTTTCTCCAGTGATTTCTTTCAGTTCAATGGCTCGGTGTTGCTCGGCACTTTGGTACGCCGCCTCCACCAGAGCCATGGTGTTTAAATTATCTCGTCCTGCGATCGCAGGTTGCTCTCCGGTTTCAAGAGCGATGAGCAGTTGCGCCATGGTGCCAATGAAGGCATCAGGGAACCAGCTCTCTTCCCATATGGGGGATGTGAAACCTTGATCACCCTTGGTTGCGTAGCGGATGGAGGAAGGGGTCGTATAGGGGTCGTGACACCAGCCAATGTCACCAATAGCGAGTCCGTCAAGGCCTTCAATTCGCCATTCGATTCCAATGTCTGCAGGAGCACCTTCGCGGGCAGGGCCGGTCCAAGTGTCGTCGATAGCAATAGCTCGCAGGCCGTTGGCATATTCCAGAATATAACTGGCAATGCCATCAGTGTGGGGGAAGGTTGTGCGGGGATCGGGGCGTGTGGTGCAGTAGATGCGTTCAGGATTACCGAACCAATATCGGAAAGTGTCCATGTGGTGAATGGACATGATCCGCAGCGTGACCCAACCCTGACGTTCCTGCCAGGGCATCCAGTGTGGGATGCCACGCATGTCGATGGTGGCGAGTACAGGTACGCCGATCGAACCGTTCTCTAAAAGCGTTTTACCTGCGCGCACCGACTGGTCGTAGCGCATATTTTGGTTCACAGCCAAAACGATACCGGCAGCTTCGCAAGCTTCAACAGCCTCGAGTGCTTCGGCGTAATTTGCACCCAATGGTTTTTGGGCAAGGATTCCCTTGGCGGTGCCGCGTGTACAGGCGGCTTTAATGATCTCTAATTGGTTGTCCGGTGGTACAGTGAGGTCAAGCACCTCAATGGATTCATTATCGAGGATTCGATCGACGGTGTCATAAACAATTTCAATGCCATGGCGTTGAGCACATTTTGTGGCGTTCTCTTTTGTGCGGCTGGTGATGGCGACCGGGTTGAAGCCGGCCTTTCGGTAGGCAACAAGATGGCAGTCGCTCATGATGAACCCACTGCCGATGCAACCGATGCGCCAGTCTTTTCGCTCTGGGAGCGGGGAATGAATATTGAGATTCACGAGGAGGCTTTTTCACCGGCACCGGTGGTGGCGTCGATGGAGGGGTCCCAGAATTCAGTTTTTGCTTCAAAGAGCTTTCCCCCCATTTCCTTGATTGCGCCATCAGGCAGTTTTTCAAGTTGCTCGTAAAAGGGGTGGTGCGATTCCTTATAGGGATTGTTGTGCTTGGTGTTGTAGCAGCAGATCAAGGACCAGCGTGGATCATCAGAGGTGTTTTGGTCCGAGCGATGGAGCGTGTTGCTGTGGAAAAAGAGTGTGTCGCCCGGGGCGAGTTCCACGTACACCGTCTCCATCACTTTTGCTGCGGCAGTGGTTCGCTCTGGGTCGGCGCCGGTTTGATCACCATATTGTCCGTGTTCAATTCGACCCATCTTGTGTGATCCCTTGAGCACCTGCAGGCAGCCGTTCTCACGTGTGTTGGGATCCACTGCGATAAAGGCTGAGCCCATGTCCGGCCAAATGCAGCCATTCTGATACCAGTAACCGTAATCCTGATGCCAGCTCCACGCACCACCTGTGCGTGGTTTCTTGATGCTCATCTTACTGTGGTAATGATAGACCTCATCATCGAACAACTGCTCCATCGCATTGACAATGCGTTCGCTTCGGGCGATTGCGCCCCAAAGGTCCTCGCCGGCCTTGTTCCACAGTACGAGTTGCGCCTTGCCTCCTTCACCGTCCTCAAGGTCGTAGGCGTTTTCCCCGAATGAACTGTCGGTATGGGCGGCTTTTCGTAAGATATCGGCTTCTTCTGAATCAAAAAGGCCCGGCACGATGAGATAACCATCCTCATGGAAAGCGGAAATTTGTTCGTCGGAAAACGGGGACATGAGGAAACGATGCCGAGGGCCAGAGCTGATGTCAATCGTTGGTGGCATTAGCCCAGTCAGGGCGTTGATTGAGTTGAAATAGCTGCTCACCGGCTTTACGAACCAGTAATACGCCTTCGTCTTCGCGGTTGGCGTAGTCCTCGATATTGATGGATTCTGGATCACGGTAGCCGAGGTTGATTTCGTCGCAAACTGCCTCGGATAAACCCGTTGCCAACGTCACATTTGCTCGTGGCTTTTCTACGCCGTCCACCACCTGTCCAATACCTTTTACGTGAGAGGAATGTGCTAGAAGTCCCCACGGGTAATTTTTGTAGTCTTCCCAATGCTCAAGCAGCCAGGCGGAACAGTGATAGCCGATTTCTCGAAGGCCTGATTCGTGTGTGTGGCTGATGGACTTGATGTGTGGTCCGTAGATGATCAGTTCGCCGTCATCGGCTAACACGGGTTCAAGCTTATACATGCATTTTCCTCCAACCCAAATATCGTCATACATTGGCGGTGCGCAAGAGAGGATGGTGTGAAACGGTTGATCTTTGTAGACAATATGTGTTTTGCCCGACAGATCGGCTGCTGCATCCCATGCGCTCTCCGGCGTACCAAAGAATAAGCCGGCCAGTGACTTGTCCGGCCGCACGACCATCGCGAAGCAGCGTTTGTCGATAGTTACCATTGCGCCTGCACGATCAATCACTTTGCGAACCGGTGTATCCTTGTGGCCAATGATCTTCGGGTTGCTGATGATGGCGCCAAGCCAATGGAAGAAGTTTAGCAACTCCGGACCGCTAACACCCGGGAATAGGTACTTGTTGCCTCCTGAAAACCCGACGACTTCGTGAGGGAATACCGGGCCGACAATAATGACCTGATCATATTCATATAGTCCCCGGTTGATTTTCACAGGCAACTCTGTTTCGAAGCGTCCGCCGGATAATTCAGCGATCTCAGATGCTGGAATAGCACCAATTTCTTTCAGCGCATCAGGGTTGTCCCACTCATGGTTGTGGAACTGGACTTTTGCGTACTTTTCTCGTCGATCCGCCAGCGTAATCTCCAGCCGCTCACAGATCGTTTCCTCGCTCATCGGCGGATGAGTGCCGAGTGCGATCATTACATCCAGTTTTGAAACACTGCCGCCGATCTGCTTATAGATCGCCTTGAAGAGTTGTCCCACGGGCGCGGTGCGTGTTGCGTCGGGCACAATCAACAGCACATCCTTATTGTTGTAATCCTCAGTCGGTAGCGATTGCGAGACTACTGCGTTGACCTGTTCCTCAGATAGAGGCTTTTCGTCATCTCTTGTTCGGGAGATCACACTCATACTATATTGTTTGAGCAAGGAAGCCGCCGTCCACCACGATGTCCGAGCCAGTTACAAAGCTTGCGGCCTTTTCGCTGGCTAGATACACCGCCGCACCGGCCAGTTCGCTGGGATCCCCGAAGCGGCCCATTGGGGTGTGTCCAAATATCGCCTCGGCACGCTCACTTGGGGTGCCGTCCTCATTGTAGAGTAGTTTCTTGTTTTGCTCTGCTGGGAAAAATCCGGGAGTGATACTGTTTACTCGAACTCCCTTGGAGGCCCACTCGCGGGCAAGAAATCGTGTGGCACTTAGTACAGCTGCCTTAGAGGCAGAATAGGCAATGACTTTTGAGAGGGGAAGATGAGAAGTGACACTGGCAATATTGATAATACTTCCCCTGCCTCGTTCACACATCGCGGGGCCAAATTCCTGGCAGGGGAGCAGAAACCCGCCGACCAAGTTGAGATCAAACACCTTGGCCCACGCGGGCAGCGGGATTTTTTCAAAAGGCATTTCTGGGGTTACGGTAGCGTCTGGGTGATTGCCGCCTGCTGCATTCAGTAGGACTGTTGGCTTTCCCAGGGCTTTGGCTACATCTTCGTGGCAGCTCTTGAGGCTGTCCGGATTCATCGCGTCACAACAGAAAAACTGGGCTGCACCGCCTATCTCGGCAATTTCCTTCACTCGCGCTTCACCGCGTTCGGCGCTCCGCCCCACTACGGCAATTTTTGCACCGGCTTCAGCCATAGCGATGGCACATGCTCCTCCCAAGGCACCGGTAGCCCCGATTACCACGGCAACATCATCAGAAAGTTCAAATATACTCATGAGCGGTCAGAGCATGCGTGATGGGCTGGAGGCCGAAAAGAAAATAACTATTGGCGGGCGGGCGTGAGACAGTTAGCTTACCGCGCCGATGAGCGATTTGCCTCAGCCTGAAGTGGTGATTACACACGAAAGTGATTTGGATGGATTTGTGTCCGGTCATCTCCTGCAGCGTTTGGCCAACCATTTGTTTGACCAGAAGCCGAAGTTGCAGGCCTGGAATTATACCAACTTTGAGAAACGTCCGTTACGTGAGGACTGTGCATGGGTGTGTGATTTGAATTTCTCTAAACGGATGGATCGGGAAAACTGGCTGGTAGTGGACCATCATCAAACCGATCATGAGCCTCAGAATGCCCGGCTTATTCTGGATCACTCCAAGTCGGCCAGCCTGCTTTGCTACGAACTTTGCAAGGAACATGGCCTGGGTAATGAGAAACTCGACCAGCTGGTGCATTTTACCAACGTGGGAGATCTATATCTTACTGATGACCCTCAGTTTACCGAGGCCATCGATTACGGGAGCCTCATCAAGCAGTATCTCTTCTGGAATATTGCCAAGCTTATTGATGGTGATTTGGAGTCGCTGGTGGATCATCCCTTGTTACAGGTCATTCGAACGCGTCGTGAAGTGGAAAACCCGCTGGGTTACGAATTTGCCAAGGCGCATCTCACGCCGTTGTCCGACTCGGTGGCCATGGTTGAATCAGCGGTGGGTGATACCAATGCAGTTGTTCATCGAATTCTGGAGGAAGAGTTGACTCCCCACCCGGTGATATTAACGGCCAGCACCTTCAGTCGCTCTGTCAGCGTCAGTCTACGAAGCCGGAATGGCGAGGCGCTGCCAATTGCCAAGCTCCTTCAAGGAGGGGGGCATCCCAATGCCTGTGGGGCCTCGCTGCCCAAAACCATTCAACGCATTCCAGACGCTGTCGAATATCTGAAGAAGACGTTAAACCCCAAGCCAGGAGGGGAAGGACTTACCAATCTCGGTGACTTGCTGGATGCCTAGAGCTTAGCCAGCCAATCCTTGAGCTGGCGTAAAGCGGCCCCACGATGACTGAGTTGGCTTTTGATCTCCGGGCCCAGTTCGCCGAAAGAATTGTTAAAGCCATTGGGGATGAAGAGGGGATCGTAACCGAACCCGTGTTCGCCACTGGCTGATTGGGCAATTCGGCCTTCGCATGATCCTTCAAAGAGACGGGGCTGGGCGTACTCTCCGGCTCGCGCCAGCGCAATGACACACCTGAAACGTGCAGTGCGATGATGCTCTACTCGGCCAGCTAATTCCTGAAGTAGTTTGCTATTATTATCTTCATCAGAGCTGTTGCCTGTTTCTGTGGTGGAAGCATAACGGGCACTGTGCACTCCCGGCGCTCCGTCAAGCACATCCACTTCCAGCCCAGAATCATCAGCTAAAATCCAGCCTTCAGAGAGGGTTTCATTTTGTTTGAGCCAGTTGACTAGACTGAGAGCTTTCTTGACGGCGTTGCCAGCAAAGCTTGAAGCATCTTCCTTTACTTCGGGAGCATTAGGAAAATCCCTGAAGGTTAGGTAAGTATACTTTTTACCCAGCAGGCTTTGAATCTCTTTTGCTTTATGGCTGTTGCCACTGGCAATAACGATCTGGCCGGCCATTAACTTTTACTGCCGATGCCACTCAAGAGGTCCTTGATACCGCCCAGAGAGCCCAGAACTCCTGTGGCCTCGTATGGAACGTAAACCACTTTGTTATCCTTACCGGAAGTCATCTCCTTAAGGGATTCCAAATAACGGATGGCGATAAGGTATTGGGCTGGATCACTGCCGGTATTACCTAAACTCTCCTGTATCAGTTGGATGGCATTTCGTTCGGCATCAGCCACCTTGATTCGGGCTTCGGCTTGGCCTGTTGCTTCAAGAACTAGGGCTTGTTTTTCACCTTCAGCCCGTTTGATCTGAGATTCCCGCACACCTTCAGCCTGAAGAATGGCAGCTTGCTTTTCGCCCTCGGCGGTTAGGATTGCCGCCCGGCGGTCACGCTCAGCGCGCATTTGCTTTTCCATGGCCTGTTGGATGTCCAATGGCGGGGTGATGTCTTTCAGTTCAACCCGATTTACTTTCACCCCCCACTTATCAGTGGCGTCATCCATCACCTGAAGGAGTTCAGAGTTGATCTTGTCACGGGAAGTCAGACATTCATCCAAGGTCAGCTTGCCCACCACATTACGCAGGCTGGTTTTGCACAGCTTTTCAATGGCGTCAGGC
>CAZHJW010000009.1:6794-31373 GCA_964533265.1 uncultured Pedosphaera sp. | reverse complement strand
GTCTTTTAAAAGATACTCTTGTGGTGTGGTGCACTGAATTTGGGCGTATGCCCACTTTCCAGAAAGGTGCCAGTGGCCGCGACCATAACCCCGATGGCTTCACCGGCTGGCTGGCTGGCGCGGGCGTAAAACGCGGCCACACCTACGGGGCCACCGATGCCTTTGGCTGGAAGGCCGAAAAAGACACCGCCACGGTCTACGACTTCCACGCCACCATCCTACACCTACTTGGCTTGGACCATAAACGCCTTAGCTTTTATCACAATGGATTCGAACGCCGTCTGACAGACGTGCATGGGCATGTCATCCAAGACGTGCTGGCATAATAAGCTGACAGGTCCTACGATTCTCCTCATGCAAAACACTGTGTCCATTCTGGGACTTACCCTTTGTTTACTATTTCTCAGCTCCGTTTCCACTTTCGCTCAGAAACAAAAAAATACCCTCACCACTTACACCTACAAAAAGGTTGGAGAACTGGAGATCAAACTGGATGTACATCGACCAGCCGATAAAAAGATCCGACCCTTGGCAGTGTGGATTCATGGAGGAGCACTGATTAATGGTGGTCGTTCAGGCATTGGCCCGGCGCGAACTTTATTGGCGGAGGGGTTTGTGGTGGTTTCCATTGATTACCGGCTAGCTCCTGAAACCAAGTTGCCCGAAATCATTACTGATGTAGAAGATGCCTTTAAATGGATTCGCAAATATGGGCGTGAAAAATTCCAGGCAGATACTTCAAAGATTGCCGTCCTGGGTGGCTCGGCCGGCGGACATCTCACTTTCACAACCGGCTTTCGCGTGAAGCCGCCGCCCACAGTACTGGTGGCCTATTGGGGCTATGGCGATCTAATTGGCCCGTGGCTCAGTCAACCCAGCCCACATGCAAGGCATCAAAGCCGAACACTTACGCCGGCCCAAATGAAAGCGATGGAAGCGGGGCCACCGGTAGCCAATTCCTACAGTCGCAAGGGTAACGGCGGAGCGTATTATCAGACCTGCCGCAAGCTGGGTATCTGGCCCGAAAAAGTTAGTGGTTTTGATGAAACTGATGCCAAGAAGTTTGCTCCCTTCATGGCCGCAAAAAATGTTTCTCCCAAGTACCCTCCCTCATTGATGATCCATGGCACCAAGGATACTGATGTGCCCCATGAACAAAGCCTCATCATGACGCGCGAATTCAAGAAGCACGGTGTGCCCCACCGTTTGATCTCGGTTAAGGACGGCGAACACGGTCTCGGTGGGGGCAAGCCTGAGGAGATTCGCGCGGCTAACGCCACCATGCTGCCTTTCATAAATAAATACATGAGATGAAAACCACTATAAAACCAGCACCGGTTTACAGTATGCAGGGATACCTTTCTAAATTATTATGAGGCGGCATGAGTGTTATTATTCTACTTGGATTAGCCGTTTTCATAGGTCTAGGGGCCCTATTCTTTTTTGCCGTATGCGCCAAAAAAATTAAACCAGATTGTGCAGGAGTAAGAGTCGGCTTAGGGGGCATTAAGGTGAGAACAGGCTGGATGCTTCGGATCCCTTTTGTGCACCAATACGAAATCATGGATCTTTCGGTAAAAAAACTGGAGATTGAACGTAAAGGGATAGATGGGTTGATCTGCGCCGATAATATACGCGCTGATATCGTGGTGGCATTTTATATACGGATAAATTTCCCGGCCATACATTACGTAACCGCAGAGGGGCATGAGGTTGATCCGGAATCTGCCGAAGGACGTGCGATGCTAGAAACATCTTTCGAGGCACCACACAACGAACGCTTTAAGGAAGTGGAACGCGTGGCTCAAAGCGTGGGGTGCGAGCGTGCCTCTGATATTGAAAAGTTGAGGGAACTCTTTGAGGCGAAGTTCGCTGAGTCAGTCAAGACAGCCGGTAAGTTGATGGAATTTCGCAACCTAAACACCGACCGACAGGCATTTCGTGCGGCAATCATTGATGTTATTGGCCATGACTTGGATGGCTTCATTTTAACTGATGTAGCGATTGACTACCTAGAGCAAACTCCGCTCGAACAACATGATCCCGCCAATGTGCTGGATGCAGAGGGTATCCGTAAAATTACTGAGGAGACTGCAAAGGCCTCAGAGGAGGCCAATTCTCGTATCCGTGAAAAAGAAGTCGAAATAAAAAAACAGGATGTGCGTGCACATATGGAAATCCTAGCGTTAGAGCGTCAATATGAAGAAGAACTTGCCTATCAGAAAAAAGCGGTGGATGAGGTATTGAATAATGCATTTCCTGACATGGAAACAGTCGAGAAAATCCGTGAGCACATCTGGAAGGATCACCCTGTCTGGGGACGCCTAAATAAATTGGAGGAAGAGGTGGAACAGATCAAATCACAGAGACCTTCCGAATCATAAATGTCTTTCGGTAATATTTCCTGCTCGCCCAGCCCCTCAAAATGTGCTTTATTCCCGAGCATAGGAGGCTTGGGATGTTTCCCCCTGAACCAGAAAAACCTTGGTGGTATCATTTAATCTGGGCGCTGCCGTGCATGGCGGCAACCGGTATGCTCGGCTATTGGCTCAAGAAACCCTCTACTTTGGAGGTGGAGAAAGTAGTCAAGGTCCCAGAGATCATTTACCGCACCAATACCATTCAGGTTCCCATGGCTAACACCCCGCCGCCAACCCAAACTGGTTCTCAAATTTCCGGCCTACAATCCACCAACAACTTCACCGCCACTCGCGGTGTTCCCGTCCGAACCAACCGCACCGCCGCCGCAGCCATCGGACTTACTCCACTTAATGGAGCAAACCGTGACGCACCCGGTTTCAATGTTGCCTCAGTGGATTTTACACCGCGCGCTCCCAAGACTGATTTTGAAATTCAGGTCGCGCTGGATCGGGCCGGTTATTCACCCGGATCAATCGATGGCTATGGCGGACCGCAAACCCAGGCGGCCCTAATCGCCTTCCAACACCGTAATGGATTGCCGGTAACCGGTATTGCCAATGCAGCGACCAAGGCAAAGCTACGCCTGGAACAGGCCGCACTGGTTATTCGAACCATCACCGCAAGTGAACTCACACAAGTAAAGCCACTGGGCAAAAGCTGGACTGAAAAATCCAACCAAGAGGCACTTGGCTTTGAAAGTGTTTTGGAAATGCTGGCCGAACAACACCACTGTTCTCCGCGTTACCTGATGCGCATCAATCCAACCATCGCATGGAGTAGCGTTACTGCGGGAATCCAAGTAAAAGTCCCCCATACCACCATGACGCCCCCCACGGTAAAAGCTGCACTGGTTCACATCCAGCTAGCCCAACGCATAATGGATATTTACGACGCAGACAACAATCTGGTAACCCGCTTCCCCTGCTCCATCGCAACTCAAGTTGATAAACGCCCTGTGGGAGATCTCACCATTACCAAAGTAGCAGAAAATGCCAATTACACATTTGACCCCACCAACTTTCCAACCTCACCTGAAGCTATCGCTGGCTCAGGAAAACTTGTTCTTCCGCCCGGACCCAATAATCCGATCGGAACCACTTGGCTTAGCCTCAGTAAATCCGGTTATGGCATCCATGGGTCACCCGATCCCGAAAAGATAGGACGTACCACTTCCCTTGGGTGCTTCCGGCTTTCAAACTGGAATGCCCAAAGGTTGGCTAAGATGGTTCAGACGGGAACACCCGTACGGGTAGATCCCTAACGGCGCAGCCAATCCCGTAAGGGATTGTGACGAACCAAATCCCGCACCACTTGGTTCATATTGGCCGCCTTCTCTTCTTCCAATCCCAAAACCAAGAGGAAAAGCAGTGTTAACACCCCGATTAACAGGGCAAAACTGATGCTGTATTGGTTCCAGCTTAGCCCAAAACGCATTATTTCCACGCCATCCAGTGAATCAATCAGCATTCCCCAAAGAAACGGGAAAACTCCCAAAGTCAAACTGCCGACGACCGAATACATCGCGAAAAAATGGCTTTTGCCAGCATCAGGAACCGTCCCCATCACGAGCTTGGTGAGAGACATGCCAAAAGTGCAGAAAGCAAAACCAATTACCACAGCCACCACACAAACAACTGGTAATTTTGCTTCAATTAATCCACAGCTCATGCCAACCAAGGCTAGGACAACTAGAAACCATCCTCCTCCAGCCAAAATCATCAAGGGCCGACTTCCCAAACGATCCAGACGGGAGTGCAAAAACCAAAGGGTCGCCAGACCTCCGACATACTTGGCTGCATCGGTATATATCACCGAATCATAGTCCATCGCTACCGGCCCTTTAAGATATTTTACAATGAAAGGCATCAACCCTCCTATAAGGATCGCCCATACAAAATGAACCCCCAATAACTTACGGAAAGACTCATGCCGGAAAATTTCCCGCCAAGGAGCCGGTTCCTTATGACTCACCTCTTCGGGATTTACCGGAGCGTCTGGCACCTTGTAGATAAACCAAAGGCTGATGAGGCCAGTAATAATGCTGAAGGAAAATAATCCCGCAAATTTGGAACTGGCAGGATTCGCCCCCAAAAGAGAAGCAGTAAATAGAAGGCAAAGCAGACTGCCTACACTGTAGCAGGCATTCTCCCAAGTCAGATAACGTCCGCGAATGTTATCTGGAATTAAGCCAGTGATCCACGGAAACCAAGCAGTACTTGCAATACCTCGTATAAAGTTAAAACAAAATAGAGAGCCAATCACAATTGCCAATTGAGTTTCCTGACTGACACTACCGTGCAGCATAGGGACGGCTATTAGTGGCAAAACAAAGATCAACCGAACCGTCCATCCAGTCGCGATAAACCGCTTATAGCCAACCTGAGCTACATAACCTGCTGCTGGGATCTGCAGGGCGACCATTAGTGGTGTCAGGCCGAAAATAATGCCTGTGATCTTGGCACTTGCCCCCAAACTTTCGGCATAAAGCAACATCGGGCTACCCATGAGCGGCAAACAGGAAACAAAGTTGAAAAAGAAAAAGATAAAGAGGTAATTAACTCCCTTGGGAAAAGGCGAACTATCTACTCCCTCCCTCAAGCTGCCTTTTTGGCAGAAGTGCCGGTCACATTGTCAGGTAAATAGGAGAGCACTAACCCTGCACACACCAGCGCGATACCCAGATAACTCAAGAATCCATTCCCCCAAAATGAAACAACGTGCAATATAATCCCCAACCCCATCAATGTTGCCACGATGGATCCAATCAACTTGTTCTGTTCCTTGGCTAAATGCTGCGCGCTTAACCAATGACTTAATGGCTGAGCAGCTGTAATCATTAAAAGCACCTGGCCAATAGCAAACCACTTAAGTGAATGGAACGCGGCATCCATGAATCCGTAACTATGTAGGCCTATTCCCAGCATGTTCACCCCAAACCATGACCATGCAGTGACTATATTGCCAAAAAGCGCCAAACAGATTAGTCCCCGATCCTTTACAAAACCACCCCAACGGCAGTGCAGCATAATTGCATTCCACACTACAATCATGAGCGCACCATTTTCCTTGGAATCCCAACCCCAGAAACGACCCCATGATTGGTCTGCCCAGATACCCCCCAAGACCGTACCTACAAAACTAAAGAGTGTAGCAAAACAAATAATACCATAGACCATGCGGGCCAGGCTTTTGGCCGTTTCACTTTCCAGTGAAGCCGTAAACACTCCACGCATCACATAAATAATAGCTAGAAAACCCGCCAGAAAAGTAGCCGCATAACCAATAGTGATACACACTACATGAGTCGCGAGCCAAAAGTTAGTGTCCAATACCGCTTGCATCATCTCCATGGTATCCCCCTCCTTCGCCAAATGACTGGCAATGATTAGAGTAGAAAATCCGACCAGCGCAGCCACACAGCTCCCTATCCCATTTCTGTAAATACGCTCCAGTATCCAGCCCAGCAACACCGCTCCCCAACCGACAAACACTGCTGAGGAATACAGATTCGTAACAGGTGGACGCCCTTCCAATACCATCCGAAAAACCAAGCCTACCGTGTGCAGGACAAAGGCAAGACCGATCAGGTAAAACGCCGTATTGATGAGTCCGCGGGACATTTTAAGCCAAGAAAAACACGCCAGTAAAAGCGCGATAACGTAAATACCCTGCGCGCGAGCAAACGGAGCAAAGGTGTTAAAGAAATGTTCCTTTTGCCCTTTGGATATCTCGGATTGAAACCCCTTCCTTGCGAGCCAAGTCTTATAATCGATCACGGCTTGGTTAAAGGCAGCAGGATCACCTTCTGGTTCACCATTTTGCTTGGCATCAAAGGCACTGCTCATTTGCCCATACAGTCCCACCGATTGGGGCACCTCTCCTAAGGCACCGACTCCGTGCAAAGTCGCTTCAGCCGTTTTCACCCAGCCTTCTGCATAGTCCGTTTGTTTGGTTGGCGGAATCATGAGTAAATTGGCTCTACTTTGCATCGTCTGAAGAGGGCCTTCTACCAACATCAGATAACGGGCAATCTTACCTTGAGCCATCTCGTCCACCGAGAGAAAGTCCCCTATCACATGATTGATTTGGGCAAAACCGGGATTGCCCTGATTGCTCTGCTGCAATTGCTCCAAACGTTCCTTGAGCTTGGCGAGCAATTCATCCTCCTTGCCTGCCTCTAAATCCTCCTTGGTAATTCCTCCTGAACGTTCCATCTCAAAAAAGAGTTTGCCCAATGTATCCGCTTCGGCAGAAGAGCCGCGAGTAAAGGCTTCTCCCTTGATTTCCCATTTTTCCAGGTGCTTGCTTTCTTTAGCATGCCATTCCAATGCAGAAAATATATGCGGCCACGTTTTATTTTCATCGGATTCCGATTTTTGGGCTGCAAGATAGTCTCTAAGTTCACCTGAAACCGTCCGCATGACCTCCAGATCAGCTGCATAATCTATTATTCCGCTAACCCGGTCATCTGATCCTCCCAAGGCTAGAAAATTAGGCTGAAGGCTATAGCGCAACTGAATATAAAGCTCCAGAGCATGCGCAAGTTTAAATGCAGCCCGCTCGTAAGGAGTTCGGGCTGCACCATCTTTTTCCCCAATCACCTGCTTCTTTTTATGCAGCAACATCACAAATGGCTGCATCTGCTCGAATGTGTAAAACCGCAAACCTGACTTGTCGACGCCTACCTTTTCCAGCTGCAACTCGCTCAAGAGCTCAGGATGATCCATGCGGAAGATGAATCGTTTATCGGCCACGTCCGGCTCCATCATCACCTCCATCAACCACTGCGTGGGATGCAGTTTCCGGGGTCGCTTATCAAACTGGTAAAACTTGCGGTGAAACAGCCCCTCTCCGGTGCCCTTCTGGCTTAACTCATAGAGGTCACCCCATTCTTTATTAGGGCCGTTCCCATCTAATGCAATCTTCTGTTGACCAGCAATTTGTAAAATTGAAGTGCGCGCCACGCTGTCCATGGGCTTGATGCGCCCACCCAAAAGCACAGGGAGTTTGCCAAAGGCATGATAGTCAAAGGAATCTTCGACCGCCTTAGACGGAGAAATGATCGGCTTCACGGCGAAAAGCAAAGTGAAGATTACCAATACAACCCACGGCCAAATAACTGGTCGTTCTTGTGATTCTTCCCCTGTCATGCTTGAGCCTTCTTTTTACGTTTACGTGCAAAGCCCACAAGATGATACATGAACTGGTATAGCAGCCCAATTGAAACCAGAATGCAACCCAGATAAGGAATTCTAGCAGAAGAAATAACCCACCCTCCCACATTAATATCCAGATTCTTTACGACCTGCAGGACTGTTTGTTCTGCATCGCCGGATATTTGGTCTCGGGTCATGGATTGTTGATAAAAAGTACGGCCCTGGTTTCTCAAGGGATGATTCATCCAAATTAACACTGATCTTGATTCAGAACCTTCCTCCACAACAACCCTACTGGAATAATTCTTGGGGGTATCTGTCCCCGGATAGAGATCCCAGTCCAGATCCACCAACGTCAAGTCAAACCCTAAAAAATGGCGCTTCGGTCGAAAGATCGCCTTCCATTGATCTTCCTTGTCACCTCCCAGCTTGACTGCCTGCAAAAAGTCACTGGAACAGGTAAATAGATATTTGCCGGCCATTCCACCATCATCACTCACCTTAATTAAAGCAGTTGGCAAGTTCCGATCATTCTGGCTGAAAGCCGGTTGCAAGGGCTGAATAAACCGATAGAACTGTCCCAACTGACCTTGATCAGTGCCAGCATAATAGAGTTTCGCACGGCCCCGAATGCGCTCCACAAATTTCTCGGTATTCTTTAGAATATTATCACTGGCGCCACCGGGGAAATCCTTGATCTTCGTCATAAAGTCGGTTGCGTTGTTTTCAAACTCATTCAATCTGCAGCCATCCAGCTGGCCTTTTGTTGCCTGAGAAAACAGGTTGCTGATTGTCTTCTGATCCTCATAAGCTCGCACCTTTATCAACAAATTACGCACGGCCTGACTGTTAAAAACTAGTCGATCATTATCCTCCTTGAGTCCGTATACGTTCATTTCCATTTCTCCGACTACCCCGAGCATATCCGCCAACGCCCGCAATTCCACTTTGCCTCCGCGCATCTCGAAGAATCGACCCTTTAATCTTGTTAACGTGCTACGTTGCTCGGTGTTGGGATTCTCCCGCAAATGTTCCTCCATACCTGTAATACGAGAGTTCATGATTTCAAACACCTGATCAATCACTGCGTTTTGCGACACAACCTGCTCCTCGCTATCTAGCTTTACGAGTTGATCCGCAGTCATGGGTTTGGCATTGGCCCAATATTTTTCGACCTCAATGGTAAGTCCATTTAATTTGGGATGGGTAATCTTGCTGCCAACACTCAACATTTTCTCTGGAATAGACACCACACGGTTGGAACCCCCATCTACAGGCAACATGAAAACCAGTTCGTTATCATCAAAAGACACGGAATAGTTACGTCGATCGCCTCTTTCCATGTGAACGAAACTTTCCTCCTTGAATACGTCGATGATTATTTGCCCTACCAGCAGTGATATAATTCCGATATGAGAAATATACACCCCTGCTTTTTTGGCAGACCTCTCAAAGCGCTGGTAGTAGGCTGCCAACAGGTTAACCAATAGCAATGTCCCTATCAGGTAACCGCCGGGAAACACCGCAGGCCAACCCGGATCACCCAAAACTTCATCAGCTGTCACCGGGATCACCTGCGACCCAAACAATTGTGCGGTTTTGTTTAGGGCTGCCCCCATGGCAACCTGATCCACAAAGAAACACAGGAAAAATCGATCCACTGATTGCTTTAGACCCATTAACGTACCTTGCGCCATTGTTCCCAAGAAAATGATCGCCAATGAAAAAGACAATAGTGCAACCGTCATCCAAAGTGAGGTAAATAGCTTGAAAAGCGGATTGTCTTTCATTCCGTTATCTCCAATCTGGCAGATAGGCCAAAAAATCTTGCCGTGCTTTTCCGACCACTGAAGGTGTCCCCATGAGTTTATAAAACCAGGTAAGCTCACCTTGCGGGACAATAACACCAACTAAACGTTCCTCAAGTTGTGATCTTCTGGAAGTGCCATTGATATCAACCAAGCGCGCATCTTGCCCAAGCCCTTTTACCGCCTTCAACACATCCTTGAGATCCTTTTCATCAATCGGATCCAAGCCCAACTGTCCACGCCAGCGATTCACATTCTCCAACAAACCACCTCCATCACCCTGCAACACGGTCATGGATACATTGGCTGAACCTCCAAACTCAGACACGGTGAATCGAGCTTTTTCAAAGGACGATGGCGATGCAAGACTCCAGCTCTCTGGCGGCGACGGTTCTGCAGGAACGGTGTAAACCTGAATCTGCTTCTTCTCCGCGCACCCAAGCATCCCCAATCCCACTAAAAGAAAGATCGCTAACCGGAACCGTTTCTGAATCAGAACAATCACCTCGATAGTTTTAGCCATGTTAGGACGCATGCCCAAGACCCTAGATTCACTTACTTAAGGTCCAGTGCCATCAAGAATGCAATATTGTTCGGAGTCTCGCGCATCTTGGATAGTAAAAGCTCCATCGCCTCCACCGCTGGCACTTCGGTAAGGGCCCGGCGCAACACCGCAACCTTCGTGTGCTCATCAGGATGATAGAGCAACTCTTCCTTCCGCGTTCCACTCATAGCTACGTTAATGGAGGGGAAAATGCGCCGATCAACCAAGGAACGGTCAAGATGCACTTCCATGTTTCCCGTTCCTTTGAACTCCTCAAAGATCACCTCATCCATCCGACTCCCGGTATCAACCAGTGCGGTCGCCATGATCGTCAAGGAACCTCCCTCCTCAATGTTGCGAGCCGCCCCAAAGAAACGCTTGGGTTTGTGCAGCGCATTGGCATCCACACCACCTGAGAGAATCTTGCCTGAATGGGGCTGGACGGTATTGTAAGCACGGGCCAAGCGGGTGATGGAATCAAGTAGGATCATTACATCCTGCCCGTGCTCCACCATCCGGCGGGCTTTTTCAATCACCATTTCAGCAACCTGCACGTGGCGTTCTGGGGGCTCATCAAATGTGGAACTGACCACCTCCGCACCAATACAAGTGCGTTGCATATCAGTCACTTCTTCAGGCCGTTCATCAATCAATAAGATTATGAGGTAGGTATCCGGATTATTCTTTAGCACCGCATTGGCAAGCTTCTGCATCAAAACCGTCTTCCCCGTGCGCGGCGGAGCCACAATGATGCCACGCGTCCCTTTACCAATGGGACAAACAATATCCAGAACTCGTGTAGAGTATTCTTCGGGATCGGTTTCCAAGAGAAAACGTTCCTCCGGAAAGAGCGGCGTGAGATTATCAAAATGGATTTTGTCCTTTGCTTTCTCCGGATCCTCCCCGCCTACCTTGTCTACCATCAAAAGTGCGAAAAATTTCTCCTTCTCCTTTGGCGGTCGAATACGGCCTTGAATCTGATCACCCGTCTGCAAATCAAATCGGCGAATTTGGGAAGGGGAGACATATACGTCTTCAGGACACGGCAGGTAATTGTAATGGGGTGAGCGCAGGAACCCAAAACCTTCGGGCAAAATCTCCAGAACTCCCTCGGCAATAAGCACCCCTTTATTTTCGGCGTGCTTGCGAAGGATTTGGAAGATCATCTCATGCTTTCGCATGGTTCCGAAATTCTCCACCTCCATCTTCTTAGCCAAAGCATTGAGCTCGGCGATGTCTTTCTTCTGCAAATGACCTATATTGATCTCCTCGCCATCAGCCTCCTTCAGTGCAGCGAGATCCTCGCCATATTCCTCCACATCAGCAGGCAAGCCTTCAGGCAAGTTGGATGATTGACGACGGCGACCGCCACGTTTTTGTGGTCGACGCTTATTGGAATTATTATTTCCGGGTCTGGGCATGGTAAGACTTGATTAACACCACTGGCACCGAAAGCTAAGCGCCCGGTTGTAAAGTGGGATTATCGTGGATTTCTGACTACCCGCACCGCCCGTAAGTCAGTATGGGAGGGGAAAACGCGTGGTCAGTTCGCGGACACGCTGGCGCACTTTTTTGGCAACGTCAATATTATTCACATCACTCAAAACCTCTGAAATCATGTCAGCAATTGCCTCCATATCGGTTTCCCGCATGCCTCGTGTGGTCACTGCGGGCGTCCCCAATCGCACGCCACTGGCTTTAAAGGGGGAGAGAGTCTCAAAAGGTATCGTATTCTTGTTGACCGTAATACCCGCCAAATCAAGAACCTCCTGACTTTCCTTTCCAGTAAGACCCTTGGCTTGCACATCTACCAGGATCAGATGATTATCGGTACCCCCGCTAACCAATCGGAAACCATTTCGTTCCATTCCTTCAGCCAATGCCTTGGCATTCATGATCACCTGTTGCTGATATTCCTTAAATTCAGCAGCAAGTGCTTCCTTAAAACACACCGCCTTGGCCGCAATCACATGCATCAAGGGGCCTCCCTGAATCCCGGGAAACACGTTGCTATTAAGTTGTTTGGAGTATTCTTCCTTAGCCATAATCATGCCACCTCGAGGACCACGAAGCGTCTTATGAGTGGTAGTGGTAACAAAATCAGCGTGCGGAACAGGGTTGGGATGACACCCCGCAGCGACCAACCCTGCAATGTGGGCGATATCCGCCAATAACATTGCGCCGCAATTCCGAGCAATCTCCCCCATGCGTTCAAAATCAATGACGCGAGAGTAAGCACTGGCTCCGACTGTGATCATCTGCGGCTTGTGTTCTTCAGCCATAGCCGCCAACTGATCATAATCAATCCGCTCATCCTCTCTACCCACACCATAATGAACGATCTCATAAAATTTACCTGAAAAGTTGGCCGAATTTCCGTGTGTCAAATGCCCTCCATGGCTCAAATCCATAGTGAGCATTTTGTCACCCGGTTTGAGCACCGCAAAATAGACTCCCATATTGGCACCGCTGCCTGAATGGGGCTGCACATTCACATAGTCAGCACCGAATAATTCTTTTGCCCGAGCCACAGCCAGTTCTTCGGCCTCATCCACGTGTTCACAACCGCCATACCAACGTTTTGATGGGTAACCTTCGGCGTATTTATTCGTGAGCACTGAACCCTGCGCCTCCATGACTGCGGGGCTGGTAAAATTCTCGCTGGCAATCAGCTCAATATTTTCCTGCTGCCGCTGTTTCTCCAAACGGATAACCTCTTCTGTAGCAGGATCTACGTTTTCAACCCTGCCTGTTCCCTCCAATTTACCCACCCGCCGCTCATGGCGACCGGCCTCAAATTCACCTTTCAGAAATACATCGATAATTCCCTTGGCCGTTTCGGCACCGGTTTGGGTCGCACTCAGGCAAATTACATTGGCATCATTGTGTTTGCGGGTGACAGCAGCAGTTTCCACATCAGTCACCAGTGCCGCGCGCACTCCATAAACTTTATTGGCGGCAATACTCATACCAATACCCGTCTTGCAAATAAGAATACCAAGTGTGTGCTGACCACTGACCACACTACGGCTCACGGCCTGAGCAAAGTCCGGATAATCACAAGATTCGTCATTCGCCGGACCATAATCCTGCAAGGGGACCCCTTGTTTCTCTAGATGTTCCTTGAGTGACTCCTTAAGCTCGAATCCTCCGTGGTCCGCTCCAATCGCAAGGGTCAACTGACCGTTGTTTTTGTCTGTCATTAATTGTTGTTCTAGAAACGGTATAATCGATTCTATACCTTGTTTAATCTGGTTGCGGCATATTTTATATATTTCCAGATCACATCCGATCGGATCAGAAATCTCCCGTTTGGCAGGTGGCAATTCACCTACAAACTCACGCAAAAGAAATATCTTTTCCCGAGCCTGAGGAAAATATTGCATCATATTTTCCACATGCCCATTGGCCAAACCAAAAATGTAGTCGACTGCGTCGACTAACTCAGGGGTGATTTGGGTACTTCTCTGGCCCGCGATGTCGATACCCACTTCCTGCATGGCGCTAACTGAATGCGTACTGGGTGACTGTCCATCAATTGCAGCTAAACCCGCAGATAAGGACTGGTAGTCTCCCCGCTCACTGGTTAGTTCGCGGAAAAACCCCTCAGCCATCGGGCTGCGACATACATTGCCCGTACAAACAAAGAGAATTTTTTTCATGCCCAGAGGGCTTTGCTCGGTCAATCGACCAATGCCTTGGCAGCAATATCCCTTCGAATATGCGCGCCTTCAAACCTAATTTTATCCACAGCATCATAGGCCTGACTGCGTGCTGCCTCAACGGTACCGCCGAGTGCCGTAACTCCCAATACGCGACCTCCACTGGATCTTATTTCACCATCCTCCAACGTTGTCCCCGCATGAAAAACCTTCACCCCTTCAACCGATTCTGCATCATCGATACCCTCAATCGTCTTTCCCTTCTCATAACTGCCTGGGTATCCTCCAGAAGCCATCACTACACATACCGCAGCCTCGTCCTTCCATTTCACATCCATTTCGGCCAGACGCCGGTCAATGCAGGCTTCAAAAAGGTCTACCAAATCTGTCTCCAGACGCATTAGGTACACCTGTGATTCCGGATCACCCCAACGTGCATTGAATTCCAGCACCTTCGGCCCGTCATCGGTGAGCATCAGACCGGGATACAAGATCCCACGAAAATCAATCCCTTCGGCCAAACATCCCTGTAACCAAGGTTCCACAACTCCACAGGCTACAGCCTGTAATTCATCCTCATTCAGAAAAGGAGCTGGCGAATAGGTGCCCATCCCTCCGGTATTCAATCCTTCATCGCCATCCAGTGCTCGTTTATGATCCTGCGAGGTCGGGAACAAAATATAGGACCGCCCGTCCGACAAAACATGCAGGCTAACTTCCACACCCTCAAGGAATTCCTGAATGACAATACTGGCACCAGCCTCCCCGAACTGTTGATCGACCATAATGGTGTCAATGGCACTCTCTGCCTCTTCAATCGAGTTGCACAATAGCACACCCTTACCCAAGGCAAGGCCATCAGCCTTTACTGCGCACCTGCCGCCAAGCTCTGCAGCAAAAACCTTGGCTGCCGTCGGAAAATCAAAAGTACCCGAACGCGCAGTGGGAATTTTATAGCGTGCCATAAAATCCTGACTAAAGACTTTAGAAGCCTCAAACTGCGCAGCCGCCTTATTCGGTCCCCATATACGTAAGCCATGTTCCTCAAATAAATCCACTATACCCAACGCCAGAGGATTATCAGGCCCTACCACTGTGAGATCTGGTTTCTTCTCTCGGGCAAAAGTCACCAGCGAGGAAAGGTCTTCTGTTTCAACCGCCACACACTCAACGGGTTCTCCGTTGCTCGTAAACTCGCCTGTAATACCACCATTACCCGGAGCCACCCACAGTTTGGTCACGCGCTCGCTCTGCGTCAGTTTCCACGCTAACGCATGCTCACGACCTCCTCCACCTATCAAGAGCACCTTCATCAGGCCAACTTCACCTTTCCATTGCCTTTGGTCACCTCTCCGATTATCCACGCCTCATTTCCGCGACGTCGGATACTACGCAGAACACCATCAGCCTTTGCCCCACTTACAATGACGGTCATGCCGATGCCCATATTAAAAACTTGATGCATTTCGGTATTATCAACTTTGCCATGTTTTTCAATCAATTCAAATACCGGCAACACAGGCCAACTACCACGTTCTATTTTCACTCCACATTTCTTTGGTAACACACGCGGAATATTATCGATAAACCCACCCCCGGTAATGTGCGCGATCCCCTTAACGATACGAACCTTATTCGGCTTATTATAGCTCTTGAGTAAAGCCTGCACCAAAGGACCATAACTACGATGCACCTTCAGTAATTCATCCCCTACACTACAACCTAGCTCGGGCACCCGTGTATGAGGTTCGAGTTTTAGAGTCTCAAAAAACACCTTACGAGCAAGCGAATAGCCATTAGTGTGCAAACCGCTGGAGGCAATTCCAATTACGGCATCGCCAGGCTTAATCCCTCGCCCATCAATCATATTCGCCTTTTCGACTACCCCGACGATGGTTCCACTCACGTCATATTCGCCCTTTTGGTAAAAGCTAGGCATCTGCGCGGTTTCACCACCAATCAACGCACAGTTGTTTTCCGTACATCCTTGAGCGAAACCAGAAATGATTTGATCGAACACTTGCGGCTTCAATTCCCCCGTACCAAGGTAATCAAGAAAAAATAAGGGTTCAGCTCCTAATACAGCGATATCATCCACACAATGGTTCACCAAATCTTGACCAATGGTGTGATGCCGATTCATTGCAAACGCAACCTTTAGCTTGGTCCCGACGCCATCGACACTGGAAACTAGGATCGGTTGCTTGTATTTTTTTGTGTTAAGGGCAAACAACCCTCCAAAACCACCCACCTTGCCCAAAACTTCCGGCCGCGAAGCGTCTCCAAGCATTTTGAGTAATCCTGATTTGAGATGATTACTGACCTCAAGATTAACCCCTGCTTTTGCATATGCACTTTTGGCCATCGTTACAACAGTTTGGGGTGAGAATCATCTCCTACTAGGCTTTCTGTACGGTCATGACGGCGTTCCATAATATGTTTATCTACGCTCGGGTCGTACTCCACAGGATAATTACCATCGTAACAGGCCATGCAAAATGATTCCTCAGGTTTTCTTGTAGCCCGAACCATCCCCTCCTGTGAAAGGTAATTCAGGGAATCGGCATCTAGATACTGACAAATCTCATCCAGATTATAGTTTGCCGCCATCAGCTTGTTGCGGTCAGGAAAATCAATCCCGTACACACACGGATTTTTGTGCGGTGGACAACTTACCAATACGTGCACCTCTTTTGCCCCAGCTTCCTTGAGGCTATTAACCCGCTTCTTACAGGTGGTACCGCGCACAATCGAATCATCCACAATAATCACACGCTTACCCTTCACCAAATCAGTGATAAGGTTGAGTTTCACACGCACATTAAAGTCACGAATCAGCTGGCTGGGCTGCAGAAAACTCCGCCCCACATAGTGGTTTCGCACAAAAGCCATTTCAAAGGGAATGCCACTTTCGAGTGAGTAACCGAGTGCTGCACAGTTTCCGCTATCGGGAATGGGTACCACAATATCAGCTTCAATGGGGTTTTCGTGCGCAAGTTCACGACCCATATCCACGCGTACCTTATAGACATTCCTATCAGCCAAATTACTGTCCGGACGGGCGAAATAAACATATTCAAAGATACAGAATGATCTTTTCGTTTGTTCGGGAAAGGCTTGCATACTGCGTACGCCATTATCATCAATTATAACAATCTCACCCGGCTCCACATCTCGAACAAATTCAGCTTGAATGAGGTCTAACGCACAAGTCTCGCTACTGAGCACGTAACCGCCATTTTCCAACTTTCCGAGACATAACGGCCGGAACCCATGTGGGTCGCGCACACCAATCATTTCCCTGCCAGTCATAATCAACAATGAATAGGCTCCCTCCAGTTTTCGAATTGTGGAAACAAGTGTGTTCTCACCATTGCTAGTCGGCTGTGCGAGCCAGTGTAAGACAATCTCACTATCGACTGTTGTTTGGAAAATAGATCCACGCTCCTCAAGTTCTTCGCGTAATCCAGAGGCATTGGTAAGATTCCCGTTGTGGGCAATCGCAATTTGGCCACGAAAACAGTCAACCGTCAGTGGCTGTGCGTTGCCAATATTTGAACTACCAGTGGTAGAATAACGCGTATGGCCAATGGCCATATCACCAATCAGATCATGTAGAACCTTTCCCTTGAACACTTGAGGAACTAGTCCCATCCCCTTGTGTTCATGGAACTGCTTTCCATCAGAAGAAACAATGCCGGCACTTTCCTGACCTCGATGCTGCAAAGCATAAAGGCCATAGTAGCTAAGCTCCGCTGCGTTTGGATGACCGTAAACGCCGAAGACGCCGCAGTAGTGTTTGGGATGAGTTTGTTGCTCCATGCTTAAGCCATTGCGTTATCGATCGAATTCCACCAGAGATCATGCAATCCAGCAACCTCCCATGCATATTCGCCGTAGGAGGATTTAATTTTTAACTGAGCACCTCCCACTGTCCCGATACGCCGTGCTGGAACACCCATTAATTTCGCACGTTCCACAGCCTTGACCGACTCGATATCCGAAGTAGAGATGATAATACGACCTCGTGATTCGCCGAAGAACAGCGCGTCGCCTCGGACACCCTCGATATCTGATAGATCCACGTCCGCGCCTAGAAAACAGGGTGTATTGCGACCATGCAACTCAGAAAAGCAACTTTCGGCCAAAGCCACAGCCAATCCCCCCTCTGAACAGTCATGAGCACTTTTGACGAGACCGCTTTGGATCAAACCCAATAGAGTCGTACCTAGTGTTCTCTCAATTCCCAGATCGCAAATCGGCGGCCTACCATTCTTTTGCCCATGAATCACCTGGAGATAGGCTGAACCTCCAAGTCCTTGAAGAGTATCTCCCCTATCAACGGGTTCACCCAATAAAATGACCGCATCCCCTTTTTCCTTGAACCATTGCGTCGTCACGTGCCCCTCATCCTCAATTACGCCAACCATTGCCACGGTTGGCGTAGGATCAATCGCCCCTTCAGGGTTTTGATTGTAGAGACTCACGTTGCCACCAGTTACCGGAGCATCGAATGCCAAGCATCCTTCAGCCAATCCTCGAACCGACTCCTTGAGCTGCCAAAAGAGTTCCGGATTATGTGGATTACCAAAATTTAGGTTGTCTGTGGTACCGATTGGGGTGGCCCCACTGCAGGCTAGATTTCGGGCACATTCAGCAACCACCGCCTTAGAGCCTTCGTAAGCATCGAGATAAACGTGGGTGGCATTACAATCCACAGCCAGCGCGATGAGTTTCTCCGGGACCGCCTTCTCTTGATCTCCTCCGGGAACACTATCGGCCTTGATGCGTATCACTGCCGCGTCACTACCCGGATTAACCATGGTATTAGCACGCACCATATGATCGTACTGCCGGTAAACCCAGTTCTTGGAAGCAATACTCGGCCATTCCAGTAATTTCTCCAAAGCTTTCCCAGAATCATCAAAATCCTCGATTCCTTCGAGAGTGAAACTACGCACCTCATCAAGATACGCCGGCTCCTTTGCTTCCCGATGATAAATCGGAGCCTCGTCAGCAAGCTTGGCTGCTGGAAGGTCTGCCACAACTTCACCGTGATTCTTAACCACCATTTGACCGTTATCAGTGACATTACCAATTTCCGCCCACGGCAAATCCCACTTATCGAAAATACGTTTCACCTCTTCCTCCCTACCTTTTTCCACAATGATCAACATTCTCTCCTGAGATTCGGAGAGGAGGATTTCATAAGGAGTCATCCCAGGACTACGCTGAGGCACCTTCGCTAAATCAATCTCAACACCTGTTCCACCCCGGGCGGCGGTTTCACAAGTCGAACAGGTCAGTCCTGCTGCACCCATATCCTGAATACCGGCTACGGCTCCTGTAGCAAGCAGTTCAAGGCAAGCCTCCATGCAAAGTTTCTCCATGAAAGGATCACCCACCTGTACTGCACTTCGTTGTTGTTGAGCTGATTCCTCGGTTAAATCCTGTGAGGCAAAAGCAGCACCTGCCAACCCATCACGTCCTGTAGCTGGTCCTACGTAAAACACCGGATTCCCAACTCCCTTGGCCGCCCCGCGGGCAATTTGGTCGTGTCTGAGCACTCCCAAGGCAAAGGCATTTACCAGAGGGTTGCCCTCGTAGCTTTTATCAAAATACACCTCGCCGGCTACAGTCGGGATACCAAAACAGTTGCCATAATGGGCGATACCACTGACGACCCCCCGAAACAACCGACGCACTTCACTATTGGAAAGCTCTCCAAATCGGAGGGAGTTGATGGCGCATACTGGTCTGGCGCCCATGGTAAAAATGTCCCGAATAATACCCCCCACGCCGGTTGCCGCACCCTGAAAAGGCTCCACCGCACTGGGATGATTATGGCTCTCGATTTTAAATGAGATAGCGAGTTCATCACCAATATCGAGAATACCTGCATTTTCCTCACCCGCACCAACAAGAACACGGGGTGATTGCACAGGGAACTCCTTAAGCAGCGCGCGGGTATTCTTGTAAGAACAATGTTCACTCCACATCACACTGAAAATACCCAGCTCGGTGAAGTTGGGTTCGCGACCAATAATTTCTACAATGCGATCATACTCCTCATGTGTGAGACCATGCTCGGCGATGAGCGAAGGCGTAATGGGAGGTCCAACAGGCACTAGGCAAATGTTGCGGCAGGGTTCAAGGAGTGGATTAAGCTTTCAAAAATCAACCGGCCATCTTCTTCATTAAGCGCGCTTTCTGCTGCGCGTTCAGGATGCGGCATCATCCCGGCAACATTGCGTTTGGCATTACAAATGCCGGCAATGTTATTGAGGCTTCCATTGGGATTGGCATGGTCGGTGACATCACCCTCGCTATCAGCATATTGAAAGAGGATTTGATCGTTAGACTCGATCTCTTCTAATGTCTTCGCATCACAAAAATAATTACCCTCCCCATGAGCAACAGGAATTCGTAGCACCTTTCCTTCAGGTATTTGACCGGTAAAAGGAGAGTTGTAAGTTGCAACCTTCAAGTATACATGCTCACAGCGAAATTGCAGTGACCGGTTACGAATCAAGGCACCGGGCAATAGACCTGCTTCGCATAAAATTTGGAAGCCATTGCAGATGCCCAGAACAGCCCCCCCATTCTCGGCAAACTCCTTTACCGCTCCCATCACTGGGCTAAAACGAGCAATGGAACCTGTGCGTAGATAATCGCCGTAGCTAAAGCCTCCGGGCACAACCACCGCATCCGCACCCCTCACATTAGCCTCCTTGTGCCACAAAAGCTGTGTGGGATGCCCCATCACATTTCGAAGCACATGTACGCAGTCCTGATCACAGTTTGACCCAGGAAACTGGAGAACGGCAAAATTCATCAGTCCTCAAGCTTAAGCCGATAATCCTCAATATTCGGGTTGGCAAGAAACTTGTCGGCGTACTCACTGAGTTTGGCCTTAACCTCATCATGATCGCCATCCATCTCAATCTCGATGTATTTTCCCACCCTTACATCGCTCACACCGGTGCAACCCATCTGTTCCAGAGCAGTTTGTACAGTCTTCCCCTGAGGATCCAAAACCGACTCCTTTGGTGTGATAATGACTTTAGCCTTCATCTTTGGTTGCGCCCCTGAAAAACCGTATTTATCATACATGGGTCAAGGGGCATCTGTGGGTGTTATTAACAAAAAAAACCCGCTCCAAAGAGCAGGTTAGTAACTGGTTAATAAATCCACTTACCAGGAGTATTGCCAACCGAGAGTGATCGTCCAGTCACGTTCCATCTGATAACCATCATAATTCTGGTACACCGGCTTCACAAATTCGAAAGCCAGACGATGCCCGTTACCAAACGTGTAGTTGGCCCCCAACCCCAAACAGGTAACAAACCCGCCCTGCATATCTTCACGCGCACCGGGCATCATCCCACGCATGCTTTCTCCAGCAGCAGGGCCAGAGCCTTCTACATTCCCCCAAACCGCACTATGAATTCGACCTCCCAAAGATAGGTGATCGTTCAACGGCTTTTGTGCCCAAAGATTAGCATCAAACCGATTCCCCAATGTATAGTTGTGCTTGCTCTCATCCAACCGGATAGTGGCGATTCCCTGTGCCCCCCAAGACCAGTTTTCAGCCTGCTTCAGATACGTGATACCTGGCAATAAATCCCAGGTACCGGAGCCCAGTTGCATGGGGTATCCGAGATACTTGGTCCCTGCAGAATTCTTCTCATCAACGGAACCAGACGGCAAGTTCAGCCCGAGGTTCAAATGAGCTTTGGAATCCAAAGTCTGATATATCTTGTAGAGACCACTGAGGCGGATGTCCCCCCAGCCATCAGATTCAGTGACTGAGGTAGTACCGGCATTGTTGATATTGTCCATGGATTTCTCATGGTGCATTAACATCAACATAACTGTCCATTTATCACTAGGCGCATACATCGCTCCCAACATTTGCATATGCATGCTCATTTTAGTGGGAGCTTTACGCATGCTTTTCATCGAAGAAAAAGTATTATCGTTAATCATCGTTGATGAACTCACTGACCCATCACCATTCATGAGTCCGCTCATTTCCATGTAACTGTATCGGTAGCTCAGCATCCATTCGCCCGCGTTATGAGTATGCTCTCCCATCACATTTATGGGGGCATGTGAATCCGGACGAGAGGAATTGTAATCGTGTGCCATAAGGTTAAGGCCAGCAAACATCAGTAGGATTAAAATTGTCTTATTTGTTTTCATATTATTCTTTATCGATTGACACACACCACAAGGTAGAGTGCATCAGTTATGCAGACAGATTGCGCTTTTGATGCGCTAGAGAAAAACTACGAGGTCAGACCGACTCTTGTGGAGGCGGAGACGGAGGTGAATCTAGAAAGGTAATGGGCCTATTAAAAACTCCAAACCGTATCTTAAAATCGTGGAACGCAACCAAAACAATCTTATCCTCCTTGAGAACAGCTTTTAACTCGATTCCCGAATTAAGTTTACTCAATGGCGAGTCAGGTTTTGTTTTCTGCTTCTCGTTCAAAACGCGACATATGACACAGGTCTGCTGCCCTGCAACTGCTTTTTCCACAGCCAGTGATAATTTCATGGTATGAGCATTTTCCAATGCCATACCTGTCCACCCCACCAACTGAAGTGCAGTCCAGTTTAACCCAACACATACCGCAATGGAACATAGCAGAAATGCTTGAAGAGGCGTTCGTAGTTTAGAGGCGTTACCCATGTATTAATTGTTAATGCGCAGTAAAAATTCCTCAGAAAGCTGGCTATTTGCAGCCGGCACGGGAACGGCATTATATTGCCAGTTTACTTTAATACGGTAGCGCAGTTCGTTGACAGCCGGCCTGATTGGTACTAGGGCTTCCCAACGGTTTGTCATCAGCTGGGTGTGTTTCATGGCAAAACTGTTGGTTCCGATCATTACATGAGGTTTAACTGTCTCGTGCCGAACCGTATGCTGGTTGCTTTCCCAGATAATTTCTACCGGATAAAACCCCGAATCATTACGAGGCAAAGCCCCTGGGGTTAGGTTGGTAATCTTCTGATGTATACAGCCCGCGAACAAAAAAGGACTAAGAAGACAGAAGATAAACCGGCCGATTCTCATATGATCAAAGCGTTAGCTTTACACCAGCCCTACGGCTTGTAAAGGGTTTTGGGCGCAAATTGGTTTGACCCCATCGAGCCCATCCGGTAGGACTCCGCGTTCCCTTAAGCACTATGTTTGGCACCATACGCAAGCACTCTCAGGCACTTTGGATTCCGATTATTATCGTGATCGTGATCAGTTTTGTGGTCTATTTTACCCCGGGCTATGATCCTTTCGAGGATCGTGGTGCAACACAGTCTGAAACAGACGCCAGGCTTTCCTTTGCACGCCAACAGGTCCTCTTGGAGAGAGCCTTGAACATGTCCCAGCAGTACGGTGGTTATTTGCCACCCCAAATCACTGCCCAAGCCATTGCTTCACAGTTTCCTGATCAGGATCTTAACCGAGATGGGGAAACCGACGTGTCCGGCCTTGATTACCAGGCACATCTGCGTCTACTTCGACTGAATAAAGCTGATTCACTGGGTATCATCACTAGCGATAATATGGTAAAGGCTCGTTTGGAACAAATGTTCACCAACCCGAACGATAAGAAATTTTCCACCCAGAATTATTATAATTTTTTAGACCAATATCGGGGCGGCGGCTTCCTGGCTGGAGGTGATGCAGGTGAAGACCAGTTTCAGAAACTCATTCGGGAACAAATCACCTTTCAACAGATGGATGAACTTATGACCCGCAGTGTGGGGTTTTTCTCAGACCAAGCCACAGCAGCCCAACAGGTTGAAGAAAACAAAAAATACACAACACAAACTGTTTTCTTCACTACGAGCAACCGTGTTTCCGAAGTCACCAATTTCACCACAATTGCCACAAACTATTACCAGAAGGTATCCGATCAATATTTCGTCCAGCCCAAACGCAAAGTAGCCTATGTGCTTTTCCCCGTGGCACCATACCTCGATGATGCCGAGAAACAAATTAAACTGGATGATCTAGTTAAGGAACGTATCGCGCAGCATCTGTCCTCCACCAATAAAATTGACCACCTCACCGATGCCAACGGCACCAAACTTGAGGCCGGGGCCAAGCTGGATAAAGCTGCACTGGAAAATGTACGCGAAAGCAATCAGGCGCGGCTGAATGAGATCACACTCCCAAAAGCAAAAAAGGTCGCCACAGAATTCCGTAAACTTATTTTTGAGGGCACCGAGACAGAGAAAGGAAAGCTCACCCAGAGAGACTGGTCGATCGAACGTTTACGCGATAAATCCAAAAAACAGAATTTGGCAGTAAGCTCTGTTACCGTTGACCAGTCCAATGAAGAATCATCTTTACCTCAAACTCTGGTAGATGCCCTTTACGAACTCCCCGACTCAGCCGCCGGAATGCTATCTACAAGTGCTGTGGAGGTCCCCGAGAAAGGCTACTATGTTTTTGGTCTTGAGCAAATCATCGCCGGTCATACCCGCGAATATGAGAAGCTCTCGAAGGATGAACAGGCCGAAGTGAAGAAAGGCTTCATCGAAATGGAAGTTAAACGTCTTGCCAGTGATGAAGGGGGCGACTGGAGAGAGGCCGTAACCGAATCAATGGCAGAGGGTGTAAGTTTCGGCAACACCATCAAACTTTCAAAACATATAATCGTAAACCTTCCCTCGATGACAGTGACTGAACAGGATGTGAATGCCACCACACTAAAAGGATTGGCTACGGTAAGTGAAATTCAATCGGTCATTGGCAATCTAGAAAGAGAAAATAGAAGCGCGGCTGAACCCAACTGGCTTTCGAGTTATAACACTAGCAGTACCGAAGGCGTAGGAGGCTTCATCGTATATGTATCCAAAGTGGAGGAAGGCGATTTCCCAACTGACCCAGAGCTTGAGGAGTTTGCAAATAGCCAACGCCAGCTGGCGCGTAACTTTAACTCTAGTTTCACAGCTGCCCGTTTCGGCATCACGCC
>CAZHJW010000009.1:0-6694 GCA_964533265.1 uncultured Pedosphaera sp. | reverse complement strand
TACTTCCGACCTACGGTAAACAATAGGCCAATCAGAATTCCGGCCACTACCATCACCAAAAAAGAGCGGGAACCACGAATATTAACCTTTTTAAAAGTCGGATACTTCACCTTACTCACCATCATTGCCGAAAGAAACAGTAACAAAACAGGCAGTGCAAATTTCCAGTTTCCTTTGGTAAATTCGTTGTCCTCAAACCAAATCAAAAAATACGTAATACTCGCTACCAACCCGGCCGCTGCGGGAATAGGAAATCCAACAAACTCATTAGAGTGACCTTCGGACGTCTCTCCTCTAGCCTTGAGCTCATCCTCCCTAGCCGAGAGACAATTAAACCGGGCTAAGCGTAAGGCCCCGCAAATCACGTAAACCGAGGCGATAAACCAACCCAGCTCCGGCATGTCCTTTCGGAACACATCACTCAACACGATCCGGTGAACCAAAAAAGCCGGCACCAATCCAAACGAAACGATGTCCGCCAAGGAATCAAACTCCCGCCCAAAAGGACTCTCATATCCGCCCATCCTCGCCACCCGCCCATCCAATAGATCGAACACGCACGCCAACAAAACCAACTTCAAAGCCCAGTATATGGATTGTTTGGCAGCAGAAAACTGCATGGACATGTCGGGGTAGGGTGCTTGCAAATCATAAAGGGATGGAACGCTGACAATAATGGTAAGAGCCAAAAACCCACAGAAAAGGTTGCCGGTGGTGAAGAGATTCGGCAGAAAATAAATTTTTAATTCTCCGTTTCCATTTCCATCCCGTTTGGTGGACTCAGACATTAAGCATGTGAAAATACGCCAAAAAACGCTTCAACTAAAGCCGATAATCAGGTTTTCGTTATGTGAAATTATTTTGACTCAGACTGATATTGGCGATAGCTAAATTCATCACGTGGCCAATTCCCCTTGTTACTTGATTTATATCGGAGCCGAACCTTACGGTTTTACTTCGATAATCCGCTGGACCCATCATGTACTTAGAGTCATTCTGATTAACCCTCTTAAAACCGGGAGGGTTTTATCTACATACCCGGTGCATTGACCAAAGCCCCTGAACAAACTTGATGAGCCAAAACATCGTTTATTTTGATCTGGAGACAAAAAAATCTGCTACTGATGTCGGTGGATGGAACCATATTGACCAGATGGGGATGAGTATTGGCGTGACCTATAGCACTGAACGTGGTGGGTATAAAGTCTACGGCGAACCGGAGGTCGAAGAGTTAATACAGGAACTTCAGCGGGCAGATCTGGTAGTGGGTTTCAACCATATCCGATTCGATTACAAGGTCCTCGAAGGCTATTCTATTTTTGATTTCAGTCAGGTTCCTTCTCTGGACATGTTAATCGTGCTGAACGAAAAACTGGGACACAGACTGAAACTCGATTCAATTGCTCAGGCAACTTTCGGGTGCGAAAAAACTGCCGAAGGCTTGCAGGCCATCGAGTGGTACCGACAAGGCAAGCTTGCTGAGATTGCCGAATATTGTCTCTTTGATGTGAAGATCACCAAGATGGTGCACGAATATGGGGCAACCTACAGTTACCTGTATTACACGAATAAGTTTGGCAACAAACTTAAAGTAGAGATTGATTGGTAACTAAAGAGCAGCTGCAATACCAGCAGCCATTCGTTGACGATACGCGCCCGTATTGATTTTGCGCGCTTCACTCGGGTTGGATAAATACCCACCTTCAACTAAGATTGCCGGTCGTTTCTGGCCTTTAATTACAGTCATAAACCTGATTCGCCTCACGCCACGGTCTGGCATCCTGCAATTAACCAACATCTGATTGTGTACACGAGCTGCAAGTTGAAAGCTCGCTTCATCCCAGGGATTATTTGGGAGCAATGCTTTCAGTGGATCCGGATTCCCTCGTGTGAGATGTGAGGGCATACCGACTGGAGCAATGCAGTAAGTTTCCAGTCCACTCACCGAAGCCGCTGCAGCATTGAAATGAAGGCTAATGAAAATAGAGGCGTTTACACGATCAGCAAATTTTACACGATCAGTAAGGGACATAGACTTATCCACAGCACGCGTCAGATATACCCGCCATCCTTTACGCTCCAATAGGGGTTTCAATCGCCTAGCCCAGTCGAGAGTATATTCTTTCTCATACTCCCTATTAAACGTACTGCGTGTTCCCTTGTTATCACGGCCATGACCTGCATCAATCACCGCCACACGGCCAAGATTAGGCATGCCGGCTGCCAGAGGCGCCAAATGCTTTTGGATATCCAAATGGTGGATGTAGAGATGACCTCCAATCATCTCAGGACCAAAACCCATCCAAATTTGCATTCCTTGACAGGTGATCAATCGCCGCTTTGGGCGGAGATCCAAACGCATTCCTGAGACCACAATTCGGTGAAACTCCTCTTTTCCCTTCTGAATGCGTCCGTACCAACCTTTTTGGGTTTTCCCCCATAACTCCAATGAAACCCATTCAGTTCCACCAATCTTCACGCTATAGGATTTTGCGTTTCTTTGTTGAACCAACAATTTTTCGCCAGCTAGAATAACGGGTCCCGAAATGGAGGGGGATCGGCGTGGTGCTTCTTTGGGTGGATTGAAATTTGGTGGTGCAGGTGGGATAAACCTCGGTGAGGTCGCCCGCACCACCCGGGTGACCCGCTCTGACCGGACTGCCGGTGTTGTGGATCGGTGGTTGGCATCAGAGGCATTCCTCGCTATCGGCGCGGAAAATCCATTACGATACTTTTTTGGAGAATGGGTTGAGGATGTCGATTGACACGACGTCAGTCCCATTCCCGCCATCAAAACGGCAGAAGCCAATATTCGGTTGATCAAATGCACCTCCTTTTAGCGTCAAAAAAAACGCAAAATGCAGGGCGGACACTATGTAAAAGCCCTCCCTATGTCGAGGTTATTCACATACGTGAATAACTTCTTGATCGATTTAGCCCTATAAATCCATGCTCAAAGGCACATGAGAATTCTTGTAGCCATTACTGGCGCCAGTGGTGCGATTTACACCCAACGCCTGCTCGACCGCCTTGATCCTAAGGAGCATGAGGTGCACGTAATCATTAGCAACTATGGACAGGTCGTTATGCAAGAGGAGCTTCCTGAAGGCCTACAGCTTAATGAGGGAGTGCCTCTCCACGCCTCTAAAAGCATGAATGTGCCTTTTGCCAGTGGTTCCAATGCCTTTGATGCCATGGTCATACTTCCCTGCACAATGGGTACTCTAGGTCGCATTGCCCACGGTTACAGCGAAGATGCTCTTCTGCGTGCGGCGGACGTGATGCTTAAGGAAAACAAAAAACTCATCCTCTGCCCGCGCGAAACCCCGCTCAGTCTGGTTCATGTCAAAAACATGGAATTGCTCCTGCAGGCCGGTGTAATCCTGCTGCCCCCCAATCCCTATTTTTATTCGGGTGCTCGTACCATCGAAGAACTGGCTGACACGGTCGTCGCCCGTGTGCTTGATCATTTGGGCGTCGATCACAATGTTTCGCCGCGCTGGCCGGAGGAGCAGGACTAAACTTGTCATTTGCCGGTTAATACCGCAGCTTCTGTCCGTGGCACGAAAGGAGATAGGGCCTCAGCATGAGGAATCCCCTAAGCCTTCCCTCTTGGAAAAGTGGGCGGACTTCGTAAAGATTTCTCATACTGTTTTTGCATTGCCCTTTGCCCTGTCGGCCACTGTTTTAGCCGCACGCGCCGGCCATGCCGCTCGCATTGAAAATGGTGAAACAGCAAGTGCCGCAATGGAGCGCGGCTGGCCTGGTTGGCAAATATTCGGTCTCATTCTCCTGGCCATGGTCACTGCGCGAACCTGTGCCATGGCATTTAATCGTATCGTCGATCGCAAGTTCGATGCCCTCAATCCACGTACCAAGGATCGCCATTTGCCTTCAGGTCAGATTTCTCTGGTCAGTGCGTGGACGCTTTGCCTTCTGAGTGGGGCACTATTCATCGGCACCACCTATGGAATTGATCATCTACGCGAATCAAATCAGGGGAAACTCATCTGTTTTATGCTTTCACCAATAACCCTTTTATTTATTTTGGGTTATTCATTCACCAAAAGGTTTACCGATTTTACGCATGTTTTCCTAGGCATCGCGCTGGCCATTTCGCCTGTAGGTGCATGGCTGGCGATCAATGGCTCTTTGGATTTTGGCGGACCAATTAAATACAGTGCTTTCATTCCCAGTTTACTTGCCCTGATCGTGGTACTGTGGCTGATCGGTTTTGATACGATATATGCCATTCAGGACTTCGAATTTGACCGCACGAATAATCTCCACTCCATTGTTGTACGGTGGGGCCCTGATAACGCCCTCAATCTGGCGCTGTTAGTCCATATTGTTATGATGATTCTTCTAGTTCTATTCGGATTACTGGCCGGTTTTAAAATGGCCTACTGGATTGGAATGGTAATTATTACCGCCTGTCTCGGGTTGGAGCATTGGATCGCGCGTAAACGCAGTCTGGATTGGATTCAGAAGGCATTCTTCAATCTGAATGCGATCATCAGCCTTGTATTTATGGCCATGGTGATCACTGAGGTGAGCATTGTGCCGCGGTTTATCTCGTGGAGGTTGTGGTAATGGATTTTGTTTTAAAACAAAGTGATCTTACCGATCTTGCCGAGAAGATCGAAACAGGCACACGACTCGAGATCGAGGACGCCCTGCGCCTTTTCCATACTCCGAACCTGAATGTCTTGGGTCGTCTCGCCACATTAGCCACCGAAAGTAAGGTCGGCACCCGAGCCAGCTACATTGTCAACCGCTACATTAACTACTCCAACTACTGTATTCTCTCCTGTCAGTTCTGCAGCTTTGCACGCAAGAAACGCGATGGTGACGGATTTGAATTAACCGTTGATCAAATGGTCACAAAGGCAGAGGAATCCCTCGAACTTGGCATCACTGAGCTTCACATCGTAGGAGGTCTGCACCCTTCTCTACCCTTCAGTTACTATACCGATATGCTGGAAGCATTAAAGGCGGTCGACTCAAAGCTACATTTAAAATGTTTTACGGCTGTAGAGATTTATCATCTTGCACGTTTAAGCAAACAGCCAATGCCAGAAACCCTTGCCGCACTCAAGGAAGCCGGGCTGGATTCTCTCACCGGCGGTGGAGCCGAGATTTTCCGGCAGGAAGTGCGGGATGCCATCGCCAAGGGGAAAGAGACCGCTTCTGAATATCTTGATGTCCACCGTACATGGCACGAACTCGGTGGTCGCAGTACCTGCACGATGCTCTTTGGCCACGTGGAGACTCTTGAAGACCGCATCGATCATCTTGCCCAACTTCGTACATTGCAGGACGAAACCGGCGGTTTTACCGGATTCATTCCACTCCCTTATCAACCCGAGAATAACGCCATCCCAGTCAAGAATCCGCCCACCGGCAATGACATTCTACGCACCATCGCAGTGAGTCGACTGTTCCTCGATAATTTCGATCACCTTACAGCCTATTGGGTCGGCCTTGGCATGAAGCTCGCGCAAGTCGCTCTTAGTTACGGGGCAAATGATCTGCACGGCACCATTGTGGAAGAACACATTTTTGAAATGGCCGGTGCCGGTTCGGCTAAAGGCCAGGCCGAAGCCTCTTTGGTAAAGGCCATCTGCGAAGCGGGTCGCGTTCCAGTTCAACGCAACACCTTTTATGAGCCTATTCGCGAATGGACCGGTGACACACCACAAGCTCCTGATGACTCCCTTCCTGGCTCCGCACTCGAGGACAATCTCGCCACCGCATGAAACGTATCGGCTCGGTTCCCTATCTCAACTCCGTACCTCTCACTTATGGTATTGAGGAGGAAACAGATTTTATTGTGCCCTCGGCTTTGGCAGAAAAAATTCGTAATGGAGAGCTGGATGCAGCTTTAGTCAGTATTACTGAAGCACTCTTCCATGAAGGCTACGACATTCTTGATGGCGTTGCTGTCTCCTCAGATGGACCGGTAAAGAGTGTGTTTCTAGCACACCGCCAGCGGTTAGAGGAAATCCAAACCGTATATTGTGATACCGCCAGTCTCACTAGTGTAAATTTATTGCGTGTACTGCTCGCCGAGCGCGGTATCAACCCGGTCTTTGAACCACTGCCGGATTACTCGCAGGCAAGTGAACTGGAGAACGTTCTATTAATCGGCAATCCGGGTATCGATTTCCTGCGTGCTCCACATGAACAGACCATCTGGGATCTTGGCACGGCATGGAAGGAATTGACCAATCTACCCTTTGTCTATGCTGTGTGGGCTCTGCGTCGCGGCTATCATGATGAGGCTCTTCGAAAGAAATTACTCTTGGCCAAGGAGAATGGAATTAACCATCTGACCGATATTATCGCCACGCACCCCGACTACGATGCTGATTTCCGCCATGCCTATCTTGGAGGCCACATCCGCTATGATCTTGGCGAACACGAAAAAGCCGGGCTCGATAGGTTTATTGAACTTCTAAAAAACCACAGCCATCAGTTGGTGTACGAGCCCAAGATGATTGGGTAATCCTTTGCTGATCTAGGCTGAAATGATACATTCGCTTTTGAATGATCTATGATCCTTCCATAGACGAACTCCTGCACAAAACATGGTCAGGAAAACGCATTTCTTCTGAGGAAGCCTTGCGGCTTTATGCGCTTCCCTTGGAAACCTTGGGGGCTCTGGCTCATCGCAGGCGTGAACTGGCCAAGG
>CAZHJW010000008.1:0-32272 GCA_964533265.1 uncultured Pedosphaera sp. | reverse complement strand
CTTCCACGCAGCGTGTGCAGCATTCTGGGTGGGCCTCGTGTTGGCCTACGGTTTCCTCCCAGCGCCAGCAGCGGGTACACTTGGCCCCTTCAGCTTTGCTAACAACGTATGAGGGGGTATCGTTGTTTTCATCTTCAATCAGGTAAAGTTGGGAAACATTGATTAGTTCGCGCAGTGTTTCGATGTGCTTTTGAGCGGATTCCAGTTCAGCTGGTTTGGCGGTGATGGTGACCCGAGCCTCAAGAGCTTTGCCGATCAATTTTTCCTGCCGTGCTTTCTCCAATTGGGCCAAGGCTGGTTCGCGGTGGGCAAAGAGGTTTTCCCACACGTCCTTTTCGTCAGAGGCTATGTCAAAAGTATCCTCGGGCCAATCGGCTAGGTGCACCGAGTCGGTCTTGTCGCCAGGAAAAAACTCCCATGCTTCTTCAGTTGTGAAAGCACAGATGGGGGCGAGCATCCGGATGAGTCCAGTGCAGAGCCGCAGCAGTGTTGTTTGCGAGGCGCGCCGGCGAAGCGTGTCGGTGCCGTCGGCATAAAGTCTATCCTTCACACAGTCATGGTAAACCGAAGAGAGTTCCACAGACACAAACTGGCTGATTCGCTGGTAAACCACGTGATATTCAAAGCGTTCATAGGCGTCGGTGACATCGCGCTGCATGGCGCCAAATCGATCCAGAATCCAGCGGTCTAAACCTGTGAGTTCATCATTGGCTATCGTGTCCTTGGTTGGGTCAAAATCATATAGGTTGCTGAGTTGATAGCGTAATGCGTTGCGAAGGTTGCGATAGGTTTCAGCGACTTTCTTGATGCGCTCGTTACTGACTGTGATGTCATTGCGAAAATCCTGCGAGGCCACCCATAACCGGACAATATCCGCGCCATATTCGCCGACGTAGGCTTCACTGGTTTGTGGCTTGGCGTAGCCGCCTTGACTCTGTTTGCTTTTGGAGATTTTGTCCCGGTCCGTATCGACCATAAAGCCATGGGTTATCACTGTCTTGAAAGGCGGTGCACCATTGCCCGCCAGAGAGAGGAGTAGGGAGCTTTGGAACCAGCCGCGGTGCTGATCACTTCCCTCAAGATAAACGTCGGCTTGCCAGTTTTCTACTCCCTCATTCTCAGCATGATGCAGTTCTTCACGCTGCATGATGACTGAGCGTGAACTGGAGCCTGAATCAATCCATACATCGAGTGTATCCTGTGATTTGCCGGCGGGATCAGCTCCCTCCCAATCTTCTGGTTTGATATCTTTCCAGAGTTCGGATGTGTCACGCTCAAACCATATGTTTGAACCATATTCCTCAATGAGATCAGCAGCCTTTCGCACGATGCGGGCATCAAGGATGGGCTCGCCTTCGGCCGAATAGAATGCAGGTATGGGTACACCCCAAGTGCGTTGCCTGCTGATGCACCAATCAGGACGTGCTTCAACCGCGCCTTCTATGCGGTTCTGGCCCCAAGAAGGCACCCAGTTCACCTCTTTAATGGCCTCTAGTGCCTTTTTTCGAAAATCATCGTGGTCAATCTTGATAAACCATTGATCCATTCCACGGAAAATGACGGGGGTCTTGCTGCGCCAACAGTGCGGATAGCTGTGTGTGTAATTCTCCTGATGTACTAGAGAATTATTTGTCTGCAATAGCTCAATAACTGCTTCGTTGGCCTCGCTCTTACCTTTTTTCTCCAAGATTGATTTGCCAAGTAGCTCCACGGGCATTTGCTCGGACTCTGGCAGGTCATCTGTATGAGTGAATTGTCCGTTGTCATCAACCGGACAGTAGATGGGTAGACCATGCTCGCATCCAAGATGATAGTCATCCATCCCATGGCCTGGTGCAACGTGCACAAAGCCAGTGCCCGTACTGTTATCAACAAAGTTGTCTCCAGAAAACAGCTTTGCGGTCCTGTTAATAAAGGGATGGCGATACTCAAGCGTGCCAACCGCATCACCTTGTAGTGACTGCGCCTCCTCGACATTTTCCCAGCTGCATGTCTCTATTACCTTTGGTAGAAGAGTTTCTTCGACAATGTATACTTCGCCATTAACTTGCACCTTCTTGTAAGTGAACTTGGAATGATAGGCGACCGCGAGGTTGGCGGGTAGTGTCCATGGGGTGGTGGTCCAGACAATTAGATATGTGTTTTCCTCTCCGAAAATCGGGAACTTAACAAACACACTTTGACTGACGTGATCCAAGTATTCTACTTCGGCTTCAGCCAGGGCTGTACGGCAGGGAATGCTCCAGTAAACCGGCTTCTTGCCACGGTAAACAAAACCTTTTTCGACCACGTCCGCAAACAAACGCAATTCCTCCGCTTCATATTTTCTGTCGAGAGTGAGATAGGGGTTATCCCAATCGCCAAAAACGCCCAAGCGCTTGAACTGCGTGCGTTGGTGGTCGATGTACTTGCGCGCGTAGGCCTCGCAGGCCTTTCGGATGTCAACTGAGGTCGCGTTTTTGCGTCCCTCTTTTCGCATTTCCTGAACTACCTTGAATTCAATCGGCAATCCATGGCAATCCCAGCCTGGTACGTACGGCACATTCTTGCCGCGCATAGTTTGAAATTTTAGGATGATATCCTTGAGCGTCTTGTTGAGCGCGGTGCCAATATGTACGTCGCCATTGGCAAAAGGCGGTCCGTCATGCAGCACAAAAGTCTCCTTGGCCTTCGCGTGGCGTTCGCGAATTCGCCCGTTAATATCCTCTTTATACCACCGTGCCAACCGCTCCGGCTCACGCTCCACCAACCCCGCCTTCATGGGGAAACCGGTTTGTGGCAGGTTTAACGTGTCCTTGTAATTCATGGCTGACAAAGGCGGGGACGCTAACAATCGGGCGAAGGCGTGTCAATGGAGTGGAAGTTCCACGCCCTCTATGCGTAGTAATCGAATTTTCCAGTTCATGCCTGCCGAAAAGCCAGTGAGCCCACCATTTGCTCCTATCACTCGGTGGCAGGGAATCAGGACCGGTATAGGATTTGCTCCGCAGGCACCTCCGACCGCTCTGGCTGCTTTGGGATTATTTAAACGGTAGGCAAGTTCGCCGTAGGCTTCCATCTGTCCGGTTGGGATTGATTGCAACATGGCCCAAACTTCCCTTTGAAAATCTGTACCTTGTGACAGGTCAAGAGAGGGCAAGTGCCGAGGAGTTTTACCACTAATGACTGCGGCTAATGCTCTTGAGGTTAGATTAAGCAGATGTTTTGAGGGCGCGATAGTGTTAGCAATTGGGTCATTCTTTTTCCGTGGGAATTGTAATCGAGCCAATCCTTGTTTTGTATAATGAACCCGAAATCCACCCAATTTTGTTTCAATCAGGGTAGAGTTCACAGCACATGGTGTGGGTTCGAATCACAACTGCGGGATTAGTAAGCTGAGAATGCTCCACAATATGGTGATGAGCACTAGTGTGAGCAGGATGAAACGGTTGCGGGCTACTCGTGTTTCTTTGCGCAGTGCCGTATATCCGTGGTTGCGGCCGGTAGCCAAATAGGTCACGAGTTTTTCATTTTGGCTAGGCTCAGGTAACGGCTCACCCCCTTTTGTTCGCTGCCACCAACCGTGTAAATCAAATTTTCGCATTCTTTGGTCATTATAAAGACCTGGGAAATCGGGCTTTAGAATGGTTCTAGCTCCGTTCTTTAAATTACCTTTCGTACCCAGAATAGGGTCATCTAGAATCTGGGTAGATTTATTTATGGGCGGGCGAATAAGGGCGGGATTGGAATCTTCGGAGGCATCCTGAAGTTGGGATATCTGTTTCTCAATTTGCTCTATCTTAGAACCAAGTTCCTGAGCACGAAACGCCAAGGGATTAGGCTTTCGCGAAAATAACCCCATAAGCTTATTTATTCTTTCCCTAAGAGGATGGCTATAATAACCGACCCAACCAACAGTATTGGCCACGTTAACGCCAAGCCCCAAAGGCAGAGTTCCCCGAATGATTTGGGCATCGTCACATTGACCCGATTTGTGTTTGAGGCTGCGGACAATGGAGTAGATGCTTCCCTTGTTTCAGCGTCTAACAAGGGCCACTTCAGGCGGGCTGAGTTGAGCTCCATCCGGGCGTTTTCAATGGTGGTAAGGTTACGAGTGAGGAGGACTTTCCATTGTTCATCATGGGTATCCACATCCTCAAGCGTTTCGATTTTCGAAAATGCATCACGAAGATCATCCATTGTGCGGGCCATTTGTTCGGCTTCGCGTTGGGCATCCATTTGGGCTTCCTCTAGTAAACCAAGGCTTCGAGTGATTTCATGCATCATCTCTTCTCGCCCAGTTTCAAACTCAGAAAAACGCCTTCGCGACTCCTCTACAGTTGCTTTTTCACGCTCCAGTTTTTCCCTCGCGCGATTCAGCTCCGCGAGTTTGGTCTGTAGGGACGTAGCTTGATTGTCCAGTTCTTCCCGATCCTCGGAAAGCAGGGGGACTTGCTTCGTTTCGATGGGAAAATCTTCCTCCAGTAAATCCGGCTCATTAAATGCAGCCATGGGTCACAGGCTAGAATCCTTTACTCCAAAAGTAAAGCACAGGTTGGGGTGCGCGGTTTAAAATACCACAACCAGTTGTGGGTTATGGATTAATGTTCGAAATAACGAGCCTTGCGAAGTCCATATGCCAGTGGGCCGAAGCCTACCGCGAGCGAGAAAACCAGAAATAAACCTATGTAGATCAATTGCTTAGTTTCATTTGCTCGGCCGAAAACCTGCCAAGGAGATCCGAAGGGGGAACCGATGCCGAGCATCATGACCGCCATTCCTATGTAAACAAAACTAACGACGAGGCAAAACGTACCCCCGAAACCGGATACAATTTTGCTGGGATTATCCTCTTTGAGATCCGGATATATGACCCCCATGCCCATGGCCAGCCCATTGAGGGCCAAAGCCATCACCGCAATACTCCCACAGAAGAATAATTTTTGAGCGATTGGCATCTGTAACATATTGGAAGACAACCATATTAGGGGGATGGAAATAGCGAGGGAAATTGTTGTGGCCAGCAGATATTTGACTAACACCACTCGGTTTAAGCCGAGCGGAGAAAGACCGACGATCCAAAGCCGTTTTCCTTCTAAGGAAAATTGTGGAAAAACAAAACGCGTGGTTAGGGTAGCTAGGTTTAACGCGCACGCAGCCAAATTCATAAAGCTGACAAGCTTGGAAAAATAATCGCCACCAAACCGTCCGCTACTGGAAAAGAGAGAGGTAAATTGTTCGGTAAAAAACCGTAGATTCAATATATATATTCCCAGAATGGCGAAGAGGATTAACGACTGGCCCCATTGTGCTGTGTCTCTCCAAAATATGCGAATATCTTTCAGTATCACGGCCCGCACATCTGGTGAAAGAAGGGGAGAGAGTTGCAGGAGTCGGTCCATTAACCCTGGCTGAAAGGTAAACACCTCTTTTTGCTTCGAACGTTTTTGATACCAACTTTGAAAATAATTGTTTAAAGAGGTTTTCCAAACTGCGCAGCAAGCCTGTGATAATGCCATTATCACAATAATCCAAGCGCCTCCTCCAATATATTTTACGATACTCAGGTTTGTTTCTCCTCCCACCAAGTTTCTCCATTGTTCGGATTGCACCGCAAAGGTTCCCATTAAGACAAGAATCCCTACTCCTGCAAACAAGTGGGTTGTTTGTGAATTGATAATCCATGAAACGATAGCCAACAGCGGAATGATCAGTAAAACGGTGGATGGAAGAGGAGCTCTTTGGTCGGTATGGAGGGCTACAGTTTCAGGGGAGGAAACTACCTGAGCCAGTGCCCACCGGTCCAAGTTAATGGCCGTGTCTTCAGTGTCCTGCCAGAACTCCTGAGCTGCTACTCCGCGGATGTGATCATTGAAATTAGTGCTGGCGAAGGTTAGCCGCAATTGATTTTCTTCTACTTGCGTAAGGTATCCTTCAAAATAATTTCCGAAATCAGTGATATAGATTTTCTTACCGGTCGGCTTGCTTTCAGCATCGACCTCTTCAATTAATCGGCGGTAATACAAACGGTAAATTGTGTTGGTGTCCGGATCGGTTGTTCCCTTGAGGATACTGAGGTGGGTTTTGTCTATTAATGGTCTGGATGTCGTACGTAAAATGTCTACGACCGTATCGGGGGCTTTCGGCATAAGGGTCGCTTCGGGCTCTGCTGCGAATTTCATGGCTTGCCCTCGGAGATGGTTGCGACCACGGACAATATCTAGACCGGACAGCGTGGAATGTAGATTCGCGCTGATCAAATATTCCAGGTCCGGGCCGAGCTGTTGCATCTCTCCCGATGCAAATCGCTCATAGAGCCTGCGAATCTCTGGCTTGAGGGGGAAGAGGGAGCCTTGTGCCAGACGAGGCTCGATCTGCAATACTTGATTAGTGGTCCAGAGGCCAAGGGTCTGCACAGAAATGTCCGTATTGTTTTTTTGAGCTGCATAATTTGCTGCAATAGGTTTGAATTTTTCCTGCCAATACTCTTTGAGCGAAGAGAAATCGACCATCGGCAAAAACCAAGCGAGTAAGATGACTTGCGCACACATCCTCGGAGCAAACGAAATAGCCTGACTCCAGTCGCCCGCGAGGCTGCCCCGACTGAGGGTGGCCGAAAGGGATTTATAGAAATATTTTCCGGTTTCCGTGAATCCTAGAAAGCCAAAAAACAGAACGTTTGCAGTGAGCACGGCGATGAAGAACTGGGTTAATGCGCGTGCTCCATCTACCCAGTTGGTGAGCGTGCTTGAAAGCCAGTAACTGGGCAGGAATGGGAATTGGGCGAACTGTGTCTTGGACAGGAGTCGGTCCGTTAGATCAAGTACGCGTGTTTCCAGTGTTTGTTCAGTTGCTGCCTCTGGTTGCAGGTAAACTTTTACCGTATACACCATGAAAAGTAGTAATAGGACTGCAGTGGTTTGGAATAAGCTTCGATCCAAGTAGCGCGCCATGAATACCGCAATCCAGCATCCAAATATGGCTGGGAGTATGATGAAGAGTATTACCAGAAATGGAGTGATTAAATAGAATCCCAGAGTCGCCTTTTGATGGATTCCGTAGGCGATGATCAGGGGTGCGATCAGCAGCAAAAATGCCCAGGAAGCGAAGATAGTGGTTTCCACCAGTTTCCATTGGAAGATGTGGTTTGCCGAGAAGGGAAGTGTTTGCAGAAAGCGCGTTTCCTGGTTGCGAAACATGTTGGTGTAACCAACCACCACGTTGGAGAAAAGTAACAGTGTAAATAACATGGCGAAGAGCAGAAAAATAAGATGCTCAATCAACAGATCCCCCAGCCCAGGGAATTTGGATATGTAGCGTAGACCGCCCCAGAACATTCCTGAGGCGATAAGCGGATAAAACAGAAGAAACATTGCCACCATTACCGATAAGGTGCCCGAGCGGGTGCCGGCATGGGTAATCTGCCGCCACATTTGCAGAAAATTAACCCGCAAAAGCAGGGCAAAGGGTGAGGCAAAACCTTTGGGATTTTGGTCCATCAGCCTTGATGTAATTGGCGTTGTACAGCTACATCTGACTCCTCACGAGTGAGTGCCAGAAAAGTTGCTTCCAGCGCAACATTGCCCGCACCGCCAAGGTTGTGGAGTTCTTTCTTGGTGCCAACGGCCACCATTTTGCCCATGTGTACGATTCCAATCCGATCGGCAACCTCCTCCGCCACACTCAGTTGGTGGGTAGATAGAAAGACGGTCATGCCTGCGGCGGCACGTTCCTTTAGTACTTCTTTAAGGATAAACTGGTGGTGGGGATCCAGACCCACCATCGGTTCATCCAGTACAAATACATCAGGGTTGTGCATCAGTGCTGAAACGATGGCAATCCGTTGCCGTGTCCCATGAGATAAGCTCTCAATGCTCTTTTTTAGGTAGGGTTCGAGTGAAAATCTTGGGATGAGATCGCGGGTGCGTTCCTGGATTTCCTCCTCTGTCATGTGAAAGAGTTGCCCTGTGAATCGCAGAAACTCCCAAGGGGTGAGTTTGTCATAAAGAAATGGAAAGTCGGGGACGTAGGCAAGACGTTTGCGGACTTCAATGGGGTCCACTTGTACGTCATAACCGCACACCTTAACCGTGCCACTGGAGGGGGCGATGAGGCCAACGAGCATTTTAATCGTGGTGGTTTTCCCAGCTGCATTTGGGCCAAGCACCACAAAAAATTCACCCTTGCTGACGGTCAGACTAATGTCATCAACAGCGGTCAGATCACCAAATTCTTTGATCAGGTTGGTAAGTTCGATCATGGGTTTCGCCTCAATTTTCCATAGAAATTTTGATTACGGAGAACGATAGATTTGGGAAGATTGAGTTTGGCGGTTTTGCTGATGGTATCGATCAGCACTTCAGGGATCTCCAATCTAAGGACTTCCCCAAGAGTGTTAACGTACACTTGAATCAGCATGTCCTCTACCACGGGGATATCAATTCGATATACTTTAATGCGCGAACGGACACCAGGCAGCAGATCAATATGCGCCTGCCGGGGAAGGTTTAAGTCAAAGCTTAATTGCTGCATCTGTAAATCTTTTGATTGCAACAGGTTCTTTATTACCAATGTAGCCCCGCTCGCAGCAATGTCTGGTATGCCCGCCAGCTTGAGTCCTGCTCCAACCAATTTGGCAGGATCTTTCAGATCGACATAAGGGATCTCCGTTTTCTGCTTTGCACCTCCTATATCTATGGAGAGATTCATAAAATCGTTGGTGGAATTTGCAGTTACTCCGAATTCATAACGTACTTCATTAAATTCCCGCTCAAACTCCAATTCAAGATTTGTCCAATGTTGATCCGGGAATGGGCTGAGGCTAAGGTAGAAGTCATAAATAATATCTTCTACCGGTTCAGCGGCATACAGCCGCCCTCGGCTTATCTCTAATGTATACTTCTGAACCTTGTTCACCATGCCTTCGACACTGGGGCCTCCGCTGCTGTCTTTTACCACCAAAGGCTCCCATTCGAGTGCTCCCAACAATTCGCCACTACGTTCATTAACAATCTGCAGTTCGGCTTTATCCTGGGCATTGAGGATTTTCTTCCAAACCACCTGTATGTCGACCGCTGCTCCAAGGCTCTGGCCGGCATACTCCACCTGCCAAAGCCGGTAGCTCATAAATACCCAAAAGGTAAACAGAATGAAAAGGATGACGCGCTGCATATTGGGAGCGCGTAGAGCTTACTGTCCACGGGCAGGAATAATCAACTCCTGACCGATTTGTAATTTAGCTGGGTTCAAGCCCGGATTAGCCTCGTATAGTTGCTTTAGCGTGATGTTGTAGTCCCGGGCAATACCGGTGGGATTTTGCCCCGCCTTTACAAGGTGCCGTCTTGAACTGTTATTTTGAATAGGGGGCCGATTGCCTTGAGCTCCTGTAATGTGGGGGATATTTGCCGTTTGATTGGTCAAGGATAGGGTGGTAGGCGCAATACCACTGGCTTGAAGTTGATGGCGAAGGGCTTGGTTTTCCGCTGCCAGCCGATTGAGTTCGCCTCGTAATTGCTGGATAGCTTGGCCCGGCTGATTTTTGGGCGAACCGAGAACCTCTTTAGCGAGATCACCCTTGAGTGCTTCGATATGGCCGTGTATTTCGGGTTTATCAGGGGCTTCAGGCATGAGCGTGAGATAACGATTGAGATGGTAGATTGCGGCGGCGGGATCATTTTTATGCGACAGGAAAAGCAGCCCGATTTCCCTGTGGGCTAAAGAAGAACGGGGATTGACCTCCAGTGCCTTATGAAAGGATCTTTCGGCTCCCTCAAAATCCCGCTGTTGGACTTGTCGTCGACCGTCAAGATAGTGTGGCTCCTTATCCTCAGCATTAACCGCACCGCCGGTGGGGTCACATCCAGAGAAAAAAAAGTTTCCGACGATCAGGGCGAATGTGGTGAAACTAGCCAGCAATCCACGCATGCAGTGATAATGATCGGAAAGCATTATGGCTGGCAACAGACAGTTGTGAACAGTCAAGCGAAAGGATTGTCTGAACCGTGCGTTTCCCCCTCATCCGTCGGAGGTTTTTGTTCCTCCTCCGCATCAAATGGATTCTCATTAGAATGCAAAACATGTGGCAGAAAAAAAGGTGAGAAAAAAAGGTAGACCCAACCGATCAAGAAATATAACGGCATCAGGCTCAAGAGCCCCATCAGAGGCAGGAGGTTTAGGGCATAGCATAGACTGCCGGCAGACAGCAGGGCCCCCGCGGGGAACCAGGCGGCAGTGCTAAGCCGAAAGAGCGGTCCAGTGCCGCCTTGACGGTCAGAAAAAAAAGCTACTGTCTTGGATGGCCAAATGCCAACAAAGCCAAGCAGCAGGGAAACAACACCGTAAATTAGTCCAATACTGAGACTAATTCCGATCAATAAAAAAGGTCTTCGTGAGCCCCACCAGGGAATCTGCTTCTTGCGGTCTATATGAAATGTTTCGAGAGCATAGGGAAATTCTGCATAGCCAAATATCGACCCCACGACCCAACTCTCACTACGTAATTCAATCTGGAAATCGGCAATTTGGCCATGCAGTTGCTCGCCCTTTGGGTCGACAATAATTCGAAGGAACTGGTTTCCGGCAAGTGTGCCAGTCTGGGAGTCGGGCCACTGTAGCCGCCCTTCAATTAACCCACCTCGTTCCGGCAACTGGGCAATGGCAGTATCAAGAACTGGAGACCAATGTTGCCCCAGTAGTAGCATAAGGCTGCCTGCAATTGTCGCAATCACTATTGCCTGCCAGAGGAAAAGCCGCCCCCAACCCGTTGAAGCAAAAGAGGCAACTCCCGAAAAGGTTAGGGGAAATCCAGATGCTATTTCCGAGGAATCTTCAGTTAAGGAGGACTCAGTGAACTCCCCGTCCTGTGTGTCGGTTGGAGGTTCGCTTTCGTCTTTCATTGCCTTTGAGGAGGATCGTCATCGGCAGTTTGCTCCCGCTCTTGATTATTAGGGGGCACCAGATTAACCGGGAAGGGATAGCGCAGTTTAAGTACATCATCGACATTGACCTCTACGTGGTAAACTCCCGGTTCTTTGAATTCCACGTTCCCAAATACGTGTACGTTAGTCAGGATGTCTTCTGGGCGTTTAAGACCCCACTTCATCTTATTTTCACACAAGGCTGTTGAACCATCTTGGGCAATGAGTTTAACGTTTTCCGTAAATTCACCAACACCGCAGGTCCACCGGTTGAAGCATACAATCTTGAAGGCGGTTACTGGAAGTTGAGGAACAGCTAGTTGTGTGAATACACCAATGAGCATTGGGTTGCCATTGGCTTCCTGGCGGACTTCTTCGCACAGTAAGGAGCATTGGAGGTCAGGAATGATTCTGGTCACGGGCTTCTTTGTTTATTCGATAGTGTCGAGGTTTTGCCCGTTGGCTTTGGCGGCAGCACGGACAGTGTTGCGTAGGAGCATAGCGATGGTCATGGGACCTACGCCACCGGGATTGGGTGTAATTTGGCTGGTTATTGGCTGGACAGCGGCAAAGTCCACGTCCCCTACCAGTCGGTTTCCGTTTTTGGAGGTGGGGTCGGGAACACGGTTGACGCCGACATCGATTACCACTGCTCCGGGTTTGACCATGTCCGCCTTTACAAACTCAGGCACTCCCATTGCGGCAATCAGAATATCGGCCTTCTGGCAATGTTCATGGATATCTTTAGTTTGAGAGTGGCAGAGTGAAACGGTGGCATTGGCGTGGTCTCTTTTTTGGCAGAGGATGGCCGCCATGGGTTTTCCAACGATGTTTCCCCGGCCTAGGATGACTACTTCTGCCCCACCAATTTGAACGCCGCTGCGGATGAGTAGTTCATGGATGCCTGCCGGGGTGCAAGGAGAGAAGCCATCAGTATCACCTAGGAGCAGTTTGCCAACATTCAGCGGATGAAAACCGTCTACATCTTTGTTTGGGGATACAGAAGCAAAGATAGTGGCTTCATTGATTTGCTCGGGGAGAGGGGCTTGCACAAGAATGCCGTGAACCGAAGGGTCAGCATTAAGTTCACCAATGAGCTTCAGCAATTCCTTTTCCGTTGCATCCTCCGGTAGAACGTGGGTTTGGGATTGAGCCCCAAGGCGTTCGCATGCCTTTTTCTTCATGCCCACATACACGCGTGAAGCGGGATCCTCACCAACCCTTACAAAAGCGAGACCCGGTGGTCCACCCTGTTCTTTCAGGGTTGCAATGTGCCGCCGGGTTTCCTCGTGAATCTGATCAGCGATGGCGCGGCCATCGATCAGGTTGTCCATGGCCACGGGTAGTTACTTCTCCTCAGGGGCCTCTTTTTCTTGATCCGAAGCTTTGGGTTGTTCGGTAGCAGGTGGTTGTTTTTTTGACTCCTTCTCTGCTTTCTTTTGAGCTTTTTTGACTGCTTCAGATCGAGCGGTTGCAATCTTGAGAAGAAACTCCCGAGTAAGCTCTCCTTTAAGAGTGCTCACCAGAAGCACAGGAGTATTTGCGTTGCGTGCATCAAGGGCCTCTTCACCAGTAACGAGAACTTTTTTGCCGATAAACCAATTAAGCTTTAGAGCTACTTTTTCATCGAGTACGAGGTAATTGATTTTCTTGCCGGATTCCAGATGCTCAAGGACGTAACCCGAAGGAGACTGAATATCAAGTGTGCGCCGGATGATACCCTCACGATGAACAATCCGTACCGGTGTTTCGGTTTTCGGTTTGGTGGTCGTAGGTGCCGGTAAAGCAGGATTTATCTTGGCGAGCAGGATTGGTTTTACAGTTTCCTTCGGTTCAGCTGGGATGGCAGGAGGGGCAACGGGATTGGCGGCAGACTGCGGCTTTTTGGTTGGGGGATTACTTTTAATTTGCACTCCTCCTGGAGTTTGCGGGTTGGTTTGCCCAAATTTCTTGATCTCGACAGGAACCACAGAAGCAGGCGGGGTTACCGGCTTGGCTGGTTGGAGAGGTGGGTTTGTTGCTGGTGGAGTAACAATTGGTGGAGTTCCTGGCAGTAGAGATGGCACCTCAACAACTCCGGAGTCGATCTTCTGGCGGGTTACGAATTGGGCCGCGACATAAACCGATGCGTTTTGCGGAGCAAGTACTTCTCTCCACTTGGCTTTGCTGGCACCGGTGAGGACAACCTGTGCTCCGCGTGGCAGTTTTGAGAGGATGGGGAATTCTTCACCTGCTCCACAGCGTACGTTAAGCAGGTTGGCTTTAATGGCGGCAACATTTAGTTTAACCGGCTTGCCTTGGGCATTAACCCCATCGACGGTCGTGGCCGGATTCAGATAATCGGAATGCACCCACAGTCCGGCATCAGACGGGACCTGTACTCGATACCATCTGCGTGGCTCGCCTGCTTTGGGATTGGCAATGGTGATTTCCTCCAGAATGTTCAGTGGCTCATTCTCATTAAACTGGAATACAAGGGCACTGAAAATGGTGGCTTTACCACGTGCGCTTACTCGTTTTCCTTTCACGACACCTAGTCCAATGGACGGATCAGAGACAGGCTGTTGAGGTGCCAAGAGGGTCGCTTTTGTGGGGGTTGGAGCGACTGGGGCCGTTGTTGGGGCAGGCGCGGGAACCGGGGCTGGAATGGCAATGGGCGCAGGGATCGGGTTTGGCACCACAGGCGCGGGGGGCGGCTTGGGTGCTACCGCAGGAACAGGTAACGATTTGGGTACTGCAGCAGGCGCTGGCAAGGGGTCTCCCGGTGCTGGGAAGGGTTCAGGTTGACCGGGATTGCCTTGAGCCACGAGCAACGTGGCTGAGGCAAAAGTCAATACGGGAATGATTATTCGGGTCAGTTTCATTATGTCCTCTGCAGTGTTTTTATTTCTGTTTCTGTCAGTGTTCTCCATTTGCCAGTTGGCAGTTCACCCAACTTGACGTTGCCAATTTGCATTCGGACTAGCCGAATGATTGTTATCTCTTGTGTCGCAAACATCCGCCGGATTTCTCGGTTTTTACCTTCGGTCAATTCAAACTCCACTATGCTTCGCAAGCGATTGGCACTGAGGAGCGTCGCCTTCTGTGCCCGCAGCACTTGTCCGCGATGCTCCACTCCTCGGGTAAAAAGTCTCAGTGTGCGATTAGGCACTCTCCCTTCGACTTCTACCTGATAGACCTTGGTGACTCCGTGCCGGGGATGTGTGATCCGCAGTGCGAATTCGCCGTCGTTTGTGGCAAAGATCAAACCTTCACTATCACGGTCCAGTCTTCCCACGGGTTTTAGGTCCCAGTCGGCGGGTAGCAGATCACCTAGAATCGTTCGCTGCCGTTCGTCCTTCCGGGTACATAAAACTCCACGGGGTTTATGTACCGCCACATAGTGGTGACGAAGGGGTTGAATCATTTGGCCGTCTACACTGACCACATCGGCAACTGGATCAATCTGTATCCCTTGTCGTGTGACCGTGTGGCCGTTTACCTCCACGTGCCCCTCCCGGATAATCACCTCGCTGGCACGTCGCGAAGCGATTCCGGCCTGAGCCAAGAATTTTTGCAGGCGTACCATCAACTTTTCTCCGGATACAAAACACGCGTGTAGTATCCAACTCTTTGGAAAACAGAAGACGCACATCCGAGCGAAAGCTCGGGACATCACAGTCGAAGAAAGGAATGGGGTTACTCGGCTGGCTTGGTTTTACGCAAACCAGAGACTCGGTCGCCTTCTTTCCATTGACCGCGTTCCTTGAGCAACGCGACACGTTCCCAACGCTTCAACACGCTGCGTTTCGCACCTATAGACCCTGCGGTTCTCAAACTACGATGTCGTGACATAAATCTGTTTCCTCGTCACCTCTCCGCAACAATTCCAGAGTCCTGTAAAGGCACACCTTCCTTGGCACGGGCGAGGCCAACTATTTAGTTGATGGCTTACGCCAGCGGCAAAAGTTAGTTACTAACACTGCTAACACCTGTTAACAACCTTTTTTCATGTTTATCGGCCTTGTGACAGTTCGCTACGTTGATTTAATTAGCATTTTAGTTTAGCATAACCCTCTTTTTACCGTCATGGAAACATTCCTAATCGCGTTATTGGCCGGGATCGGGTTCATAGTCGCCTACCACACCTATGGCCGTTGGTTGGGCAGTAAAATCTTTAGGCTTTCAGCAGATACTGTTTGCCCGAGTGAACGCCTAGAGGATGGCGTGGACTACGTGCCTACCAGTAAGTCGGTTGTTTTTGGGCATCATTTCACCTCAATCGCGGGGACCGGACCGATAGTCGGCCCGGCCATAGCCATCATGTGGGGGTGGGTGCCCGCGCTATTGTGGGTGGTCTTCGGGTCCATTTTCATTGGAGCCGTCCACGACTTTGGGGCTCTGGTTGTGAGCCTTCGCAATAATGGCCAAACTGTTGGAGACATCGCCGGGCGCCTACTCAACAAGCGCGTGCGCCTTCTTTTTCTATTTACCCTCTTCATGGCACTTACCGTGGTCTTAGCCATCTTCGGGTTGGTGATAGCCGCGGTATTCAAGCAGTATCCTGCGGCCATCTTTCCGTGCGCGGTTCAGATCCCCATCGCTGTAGTGATTGGCGTTTTATTGCACCGCAAAGGAGTTGGGTTGTTCATACCTTCCCTTGTGGCTTTAGCCGTCATGTATCTAACCGTGATACTTGGCGACCGCGGATTCCTCGCTGAGTTCAATGCTGCTCTCGCTGCCTGGCCGATCTGGACTTGGGTGGTCGTACTCCTTGGTTATTCCTATGTAGCTTCTGTGTTACCCGTGTGGACGCTTTTGCAGCCACGCGATTATATCAACTCCCTCCAGCTCATCTCCGCATTGGCTTTAATCGTGTTCGGACTTTTTGCTGCTGCAGTTGGGGGGTACACACCTGATGGTGGAGCAAAACAATCGCTTGAATTTGTGGCCCCTGCTTTTCAAATGCATCCGGAAGGGGCGCCAATGATTTTCCCTTTCTTGTTTATCACCATTGCTTGTGGGGCGGTCAGTGGCTTCCATTGCCTTGTCTCCAGTGGCACCAGCAGTAAACAACTTAAAAGTGAACCCGATGCACGCTTTGTCGGATACGGCAGCATGTTGACTGAGGGGTTTCTGGCAACCCTTGTGATTTTGGCCTGTGGCGCCGGTTTGGGTTTGGGTTTGATGAAAGATGGGGCGCTACACACCGGAGAAGCGGCGTGGTCTGCGCAATATACCTCGTGGGCGGCCGCCGGATCTCTTGGAGCCAAGGTGGGTGCATTTGTTCAGGGTTCGGCTAATTTTCTGCAGGCGTTGGGGCTGCCTGCGGCCGTTGCTATTGCGCTTATGGGGGTTCTGGTGGCCTCCTTTGCCGGGACCACACTGGACACCGCTTGTCGTTTGCAACGGTACGTAGTGCAGGAGCTTGCTGCCACCTTGGGAGGTAAGCTCGGGGAGAAAGAGGTGAGTCCGGCTGTGCCGTTCGTATTACTACAAAACAAACACGGGGCGACGATTTTTGCTGTGGTTATTGCCACAGCGATGGCGGCTATTCCCCAGGGCGGAGCCGAGTGGAGTTTGGCTAATGCGGGCAAGGGAGGGTTGACGTTGTGGCCACTTTTCGGGGCAACTAATCAGTTGTTGGCAGGGTTATCCTTCATGGTGATTACATTTTACCTTTGGCGCCGCGGGCGGGCAATCTGGTTTCTCGCCATCCCAATGATTTTCATGTTGGTGATGCCTATGTGGGCAATGTTGCATCAACTTTTTGTGTCTCCGGGTTGGCTTAAGGCCGGGCAGATCAACTATTTACTGGGAGGAATCGGCTTGGCGACCATTGCTCTGGAGATCTGGATGATCATTGAAGCCCTCAAGCTATTTCCTGCGGCTAAAGGCGTCTTGGAGGAGAATGCATTGGACCAATCTCCGGAAGGAGAAGCGGCTGAGGCATAAAATGGGATCGAGACGCATTGGTCTTTTTGGAGGATCTTTTGATCCGGTGCACTCGGCTCACGTGATGATGGCGCGTAAGGCATTGAATGAACTGCAACTGGACCGACTTTTTATTATCCCTGCTGCTCGTTCGCCGTTTAAGCCGGAACAACAACCAGCACCGGACGAGGTCCGTTTAGCGATGCTGAATGCGGCCTTTGAGAAAGTGGCGGGATGTGTGATTGAAAGGTTGGAACTTGAACGTGAAGGAGTTTCATATGCTATTGATACAGTGCGGTCCTTCGCTGGGCGTTTTCCAGATTCGGAGTTATTTTATCTGATCGGAGCTGACCATGTACCCACGTTGCCCCAATGGCGTGAGGCCGATGCACTTGCCCAAATACTTACCTTTGTGGTATTCCCTCGGTCAGGAGGGCTTGATGTGGAATTCCCTGAGACCTTTGGCGGTAGATGTTTAGAGGGTGAGCTCATGGATATTTCTTCCAGCGACATTCGGGTACGGATACGGGAAGGAAAATCAGTGAACCATCTGGTGCCTTCTGCGGTGGTGGGAATACTGAGTAAGAAGCAGATTTATCGATAAGAACATGCAGGGACGAGAATTGGCAGAGGCTTGTCGAGGGTATGCGGAGGACAAGAAAGCAGAAGATGTGGTTATTCTTGATGTACGAGAGGTGTCAAGTGTTACCGATTACTTTGTAATTGTTTCGGCGACCAATGAACCCCACGTGCGGGCGGTGTGGAATGAAATTATTGATAACCTAAAGCAAAAGCATGGTGTGGCGGCTACCAAGCCCGAAGGCTCTCGGTTCAACAACTGGGTAGTGATAGATTATTTCGATGTTATCGTTCACGTGATGCACAAGGATATTCGTTCCGAGTACGATCTTGAGGGGTTATGGAATGATGCACCGGTGTTAAAAGCTCAGCCGATCGGTTAGTTCCCTTTGGTTTCTTTCTGGTTTGCAGCCGTTTTCCAGCAGAAAATAAAGTTTATGACTAAGCCTATAAGAACAAGCAAGTTACCCATTTGGGAAAGACCATGTAGTAGGCCGAAAACCTTCGAGGCGTCCTCTTTTGCCGCTGGGGTCGCCGTGAGTTGGTAATAGTCGGCATATTTCAACTGGTGGGCTGCATCCATTTTTGGGGTAAGGAGCAGCGTTCCCACACCAATGAATAGAATAATGAAAAACAGTAAAATTGCTTGGTGTTTTTGATGGCTACGAATCTTTAATCTCCAGCCTATAAACAAACTAATTATTGAAATGGATGCACAGGCTATTTGGAGGGCTGTGAATTTGCCAATCATGAATCTTGCGGCAATACCATTCTCCGGCTTGGGCAGGATAGCTTCCAATTCAGGACTGAAAAAGGCCGGGCCTGCAATAAAAGTAAAAAAGACAGCACTGCCCAGCCAGATTGCCGCATTCAGGGCTGCAACCAGTTGGATGACTTTCGCCGGATCAACCTGCTTTGGCTTCATTCGGTTTTTCCGGTTCAGCGTCCTTGTCCTCGATCGATTCCTTGAGAGGCGAGGAGTGGTACTGCACTCGTGCTGCTACAAGTGCTCCATACAAAATAATCAGCCATGTGAAATACACAGCTAGCATGAATACAGGCAATAGTCCCAGACTGCCGCCGTAGGTTTTGGCGTAAAGATTGTTTTTCATCAGGATGTGCGAGACGTACATTGCGCTGAGTAAATGGTTCAATTGCCAAAGGGTACCTGCCACCAGACCTCCCCAAACCGCCGCACTCCATGAGACCACCATGTTTGGGATAAGCTTATAGAGAAAAGTGAGTCCAGCCATTGCTAATAGTAATGGGACCAAGGTGTTGACCACACTGCCCAGTTCATTGAGCTGGCTACTTAAGGCATCGAAATAGCCTCCGTGGGTCAGGGCAAAGGCAATGATAATACAGCCGGGCCCCAAGATCAGCGGCAGAGAAAACTTCAGGATTTGGGAGTACCACGCGCGTGATCTGCGGATGCTGAAGAGATCATTAAAGGTATCCTCAAGCTGCATGACTACCAGTAAGCCCAAATACACAAACACCATGGCTGAGAGAATACCGGTTTTGTCCGGGCGAATCTGGCTGGCGAGGTTATTAATGAAGTTGATGATATTTTCACCCAGATTGGACCGGATTTCCTCAATTTTTTTGGCTACTTCTGGATCTGTCTGGTTCGCAGAGGCAGGGAGGACACTTACGATAACCTGACTCACAAACTTTTGGACTGATTCTGACTTATCGTTAGTCGCAGCTGCGGTAATGGCTGTGGCAAGTGCCAGCACCGGGACTAGGGCCAGAAGTGAATTGAATGCTAGGGCGGCTGCACGCATGTAACAGCGTTCCTCGTCAAACTTACGGTAGGCAAGCAGGATGAAGCGGGCCACACGCATCCAGCGTTTGGGTAGGATTTCCCGGCTTTCCTTATCGCAAACCCTCTTGAGATCTTCACGGAAGATCTTCCACGGGTTGGGAATATTGGGCAGCGGGTTTTCCATGGACAGGAGATTTCTAGCAGAAAAAGAGCCTTACGACAATTTTGGATCCTCTGTTACAGCCAGTTTGAGTTTGTAAAAGCGTCTATTTTCTGTTGTACTCTTCAGCCGGATGGTGGGCAAGGAGGCTCCCAAAAGGGAATCAACCAAGGGAGGGGTCAATGAGGTTCTCGGTATCGGCTTATTTGCTTTGGCCATACTGTTCCTTTTGGCCCTCTTCTCATATGACAAGGGTGATCTTTCGTTTAATGGAACGGAGGTCAATGATCCCCGCCACAATCTTGTGGGCGTCTTCGGTGCGTGGTTGGCGCAGGGATGTTTTCTTGCCTTGGGGGTATCGGCTTATTTTTTACCCCCGCTGACACTGGTTTTTGCGTTCGGTTTTTTAATCAATAAACTGGAGGCACTGCGTAAACGTTGGCCCTGGGGGCTGACAATGATTTTGGCTGGTTCAGCCGGTTTTAGCCTATATCCAAACCTCTTCGGAGGATTGGCTGATCAGTTGAATACAGTCGATGGAGGTGGTTATATTGGGATGCTCCTCAATACAGCCATCTTTCAACACGTGGGGACCGCGGGTGCAACCGTGATTCTGCTCGCGGTCTACTCGGTGAGCTTACTCTACATTACCAATTTTCACTTAAAAGATTGGCTGAAAAAAGCATGGCAACGATGGAAATTGCGTCGCATTGATCGTTCTCAGCCGTTGGCTGAGGAAGAAGTGGAACTGTCGAAGAAAGAAGATGAATTAGCCCAACGCGTGAAAGAACTACAGGATTTGCAGCGCAAACTTGAGGTGACTCAATCACAGGTGGAGCAAACCGCTTTGGCTGCCGAGGAAACTGTAGCGGCAGCTCAGGAGGATCCACGAATTATCGATCTCAGTCAGCCTGGTTCGCGCCAACTGGAGCGGTCGAGTGAAGCCGCAAATATTGCTGAGGATCCGGATGAGGTGGACGACAAGGTTAAGCGGCAGTTGGCGGCGATCATGTTCACCGATATCGCGGGCTACAGTCGGATGGCTAACCACGATGAGAAAGCTGCTCTGAAGGTCATTAAAAAACAACGTCGCTTACTCAAGCCGATAGTCAAAAAATTTGAGGGAGAATGGCTTAAAGAAATTGGCGATGGGTTGCTCCTGAGTTTTGACAGTTCCATTAATGCTGTGGATTGTGCCATTGCCATCCAGGAGAAACTGCGTGGCGAACCGCATCTAGATTTACGGATCGGCCTTCATCAGGGTGACATTGTTCGTGATGGAAAGGATATTTTGGGGGATGGAGTTAATATCGCTTCGCGGATTGAACCTTATGCTCCGATTGGGGGTATTGCGATTTCAGAAAAAATTCAACAGGATCTGAACAGTCAGCCCGAATACAATGTACAGCTTTTGGGAGAGTTTGCGCTTGAAGGAGTAGATCAGCGGGTAGAAGTGTATACGATTAATACTGAGGTGGAAGAACTGGAGGAAACCCAGCTCATCGAGCCTGAAGAAACAGTATTGCCTCCAGATGCGGTGGAGAGTGATGAGCTTGCCCCTTCCAAAGATTTGGAGGAAATTCCCGATGTTGCTCCAGCCACAGCTAAAGAAGTGCTTGGCGTTTCAGATCAGGATATTGACGAGGGCACTGAATCTTCCGTTCATATTGCTGAACCCGTTTCCAGTACCGGACCTCTGCAACAACCAAAGCCTCGTAAACCCAAGGCTACGCGCGTTGATCGTGGCCCATTGATTGAGAATTACAATCTGCCGCCGGCGGATTTTTTACAGGCTCCGGAGTATAACGCGACTCCAGTAGATTCTACGGAGGAACTTAAGGCACAGGCCATTACCATCCAGAAAACTCTTAATCAATTTGGGGTTGAGGTAGCGCTCGGAGACATTACCAAGGGCCCGACAATTACCCGTTTCGAATTGCATCCGGCACCGGGTGTGAAAATGGAGAAGATTACCGCATACGCCAACAATATTACCGCCGCTTTAGAGGCAGAGCGCATCAATATTCTTGCTCCGGTTCCAGGCAAGAGCACGGTGGGAGTGGAAGTCCCTAATCAGGTGAAGACCAAGGTCATCATGCGTGACTTGCTCGAGAGTGATGAATGGAAGAAGAGTAAGGCCAAGATTCCTGTGGCCTTAGGTAAAGATGTATATGGGAAGCCGATGGTTGCCGATTTGGCAGAGATGCCGCATCTGCTGATTGCTGGTGCTACAGGTGCCGGCAAGAGTGTGTGCATGAACAGCATTATTGCTTCCTTGCTCTATAAGTTTTCGCCCGATGAATTACGCCTAGTGATGATCGATCCCAAGGTTGTCGAGCTGCAGATGTATAACAAGTTACCGCACTTGGTAGTTCCAGTGGTCACCGATCCAAAGAAAGTGATCCTCGCTTTGCGCTGGGTGGTACAGGAGATGGAGAAGCGCTACAAGATATTCGCACAAGAAAATGTGAAAAATGTGCACGCTTTTAATAAGCGTTCCCTTAATAAATCTAAACCGGATGCTGAGCCTGAGCTACCACTTTTCGGCAGCGGAAACGATCGTGTGGAACCGGGTTCCGAGGGGTTTGCCGTGGAGGTTGACGAGGAGATAGCCGTTCCGCGCGAGGAGGAGTTAGAAATTCCTGACAAGCTGAGCTACATCGTCGTGGTTATTGATGAATTGGCGGACCTAATGCTGACCGCGCCTGCCGACGTGGAAAATGCCATCGCTCGGATCACCCAGATGGCTCGGGCCGCCGGCATTCACTGCATAGTGGCCACCCAACGTCCCAGTGTGAAGGTAATCACCGGAGTTATCAAAGCGAATATTCCCTCGCGTATTGCCTTTCAGGTGGCATCCAAGATTGATAGTCGCGTCATTCTCGATGAGATGGGGGCGGAGAAACTGCTTGGGAAGGGCGATATGCTTTATCAGCCTCCCGGAGCTCCCAAACCCATTCGTGCTCAAGGTCCATTAGTGGAAGATCATGAAATCGAGCAGATCGTCAACTTCATTGCCGAACAGGGCAAACCGAGCTATGAACTGGAAATCCACAAACAACTCTCTAAACCGACTGCGGTCCTTGATGCTGCTCCAAGTGACGAAGAGGAAGAACTCATTCAGCAATGTATCGAGGTGATTCGTAGTGAGCAGAAGGCCAGTGTTTCTAAACTGCAGCGGCGGCTTCGGCTTGGTTACAATCGTGCAGCACGACTGATGGATGCGCTTGAGGATCGGGGTATAGTTGGGCCAGCTCAAGGTAATGAACCGCGTGAGATTTTAATTGATTTAGATGGGACAGGAGCCGATGGACTGGGGCACGCAGTTCACTCAATGGTGTAATTTCCTTTGCTCGTGTCGATTGAACGAGTAGATTGAGTCCAATGTCGGAGCTTCCAACTATTCAACGCACCTATAAGGTTTGGGCAGCCGATGATGTGGTGTATGGCCCGATTGATTTTCCATTGCTCTCCCAGTGGGTTCGAGAGGCGAGGGTGACCCGTGAAAACTGGGTTTACACCGAACAAACCGAAAGTTGGGCCCGCGCTTCTGATTTGCCTGAGCTGGGTTTACAGTTTGAAGAATCTGGAGGAATGCTTGAGCCAGGTACGATTAATGGCCCGATTGACCCTCTGATTCCAGGTGTGCCGGTGGGAACTTTACAGGGGGTTGAGATATTTAAAGATATGACCGATCGTCAGCGCGGTCGGTTCGCTCAGTGTATGGAGGTGCAGAAGTTTTCAAAATTGGAAACCTTGGTCAAAGAAGGCGATCACGGTGGAGCCATGTATATCATATTGGAGGGAGTGGTTCGGGTCCGCAAAATTATCGGTGGGCGTGAAGATGTTTTGGCGACACTGTGTGCAGGCGAAATGTTCGGGGAAATGTCCCTTTTTGGTTCAGAGAAACGCTCGGCTGATGTTGTGGCAAATAGTGATGGGGTCCTGCTGCGTCTTAGCTTGGAAGTAATGCAACAGATGGTTGATAAACAAGCTGAAGTTGTGGTGCCTTTTTTGGTGGAAGTGGCTAAAAAATTAGCTGAAAGTATTCGTGCAGACAACGAACGGCGTAAAAAAGATACGATTCTCAGACAGTCCCGCCATTAGCTTAAACCTCGATGAGGTCGCCATCGTCAAGGAATGTGTGTGGTAGGTCGCCGAGGATCGAGTTGGCCTGATTTTTCAGTTCATCGAGCTTTTCCCGATAGTGCCTTGAAAGATGCATAAAAGCCACCTGGCCGATTTCCTTGTTGGCCAAGTAAGTAAATAGTTTCTTTGGCTCAACATGTGCCAGTTCGCATACCAACAGGTCAAGCGGTTGGGTGAGGAGGGGATCAAGGTCGGCGAGGGCGCCAATATCCGCGCTATGCGCCACCCGGGTTTCGTTTGATTCTAGAAGAAAACAAAAGGCTTCATATTTGGCAGGATACTTTTTCACGAAGTGTTCCTTCAACTGATGCAAATGAGAGGTGGGATGCGCGGTGACATGTATATCGTCCACCTCGAAAGGCTCTCCCACGGTAAGGGCGGTAAAATTCAGGTCAGAAGGCATGAGTTCCTCGAAAATATAGGCTGCATCGAGCATACGGCGAACTGGGACCAATCCTTCCTCAGGCATGTGCACTGTTAGAGGTCTTGTGCGTTGATCGAGCCAAAACCCTTGCATGAGCATAAAAAAACCACCTACATGATCGCAGTGGAGGTGGCTTAGAAGTAAGCCGTCCAAATCGTCGGGTTTAACCCCGGCCGAACGTAGACTACGGCCAACTGGTTCCCCACAGTCAATAAGTATTGTGGAGTTTCCTAGTTGATAGAGAAACGCCGAATGTCCGCGTTGGTCGGCGGTCCAGCCGTCATTGGTGCCGAGTGCGTGTAGGGTTACTTTGCTCATTAGCTATTTGCGAAACTAGCCGAATCACTTCCACTTTGTAAATGCTTCATAAGCTGGCTGTTCACAACTTCATCGGAATAACTTTTGATCGGCAGTTGCGCCGGGCGTTTTAAGTTCTGCGCGTGGCATCTATTGGTGATCAGTTGCGGCAGGCTCGGGAAACTCAAGGTCTTTCGGTCGCTGAAGTTGTAGACCAGACCAAACTGATGACGTATCAAATCCACGCTCTGGAAGCCGGAGACTGGGGGGCTTTCGCTGCGCCAGCATATATGCGCGGGTTTGTGCGCAACTATGCCGCCCTTTTGAAGCTGGATGTGGAGGAGATAATGAAGGGTCTCGAGGCAGAACTTGGCCAAGTCAAGCCCGAGAAAGCTGGTGAGGACGGAGAAGCTTCACTTCGTGCTGGTTTTCTGGATGGAGTGATGTTGCATTTTTCAGGTGTAAAATGGCGTGCAGTCATCCCTGTTTTTCTGGTTGTTGGTTTGGCCGTGGGAGGGTATTTCGGAGCCGAAGAGTGGCGAAGATACAAAAGCAGCGATCCACTTGAAGGATTGGGTTCCGGTCTGAACGAAGACACACTGGTTACTTCTGCTGATCAACTTCCCGTTGAATTACCAGATCCGGCCGCCACACGTTCGCAGTGAACTTGATTATCGTTTCGCTTTGGGTACGATCTCCGGCTTGTGCCTAACGTTGCCCAAACAAAATCTGAGACCGCCTCGACTCCTCGAGTGGGAATGATCTCGCTCGGGTGTGCGAAGAATCTAGTGGATGCTGAAGTGATGCTAGGTTCTTTGATGGCTGAGGGATTAGAGATTACCAATGAACCGTCTAAGGCAGATGCATTGATAGTTAATACCTGCTCCTTCATTAATTCTGCGCAGGAGGAGAGTGTAGATACCATCCTTGAATCTTCAGAATTAAGGGCGGCACAGAGACCGGGTCAGGCACTCATTGTTTCTGGGTGTCTGCCACAACGCTTTCGCAAGGAGTTGCCCAAGCTTATGCCGGAGGTGGACGCCTTTATGGGAGTCGATCAAATCACCGAGGTTCCGCGCATAGTGAGGGAGGCAATTGCCCGCCGGGCGGGAAAGCCAAAAGAACCACAAGCCAAGCGATCCGGAAAAAATTCAGCTCCAACTTCGGTGGCGGAAATTAATTTGCGGCCGCGGTATGTTCCTGATGTCCAAGCACCAAGGTTTCGTCTCACGCCCCGCCATTTTGCTTATGTGAAAATTGCCGAGGGCTGCAATCATCCCTGTAGCTTTTGCATTATTCCCCGCATGCGAGGCAGTCATCGCAGCCGACAGCAGGCCGATATTGTTACAGAAGCCAGAAAGCTCATCGCTCAAGGGGTTAAGGAGTTGAACCTCATTTCGCAGGATTCCACCTATTATGGCATGGATTTGGCCTCCGGCTATCGGCGTGGTATTTCCTCTCCCGGAAAATTTGCCGTGGCTACTGCGGAGTTGCGATCAGATGCTTCCACATTGTGTTCCCTCCTGCGTGAACTGAATGAGATCCCGGGCAATTTTTGGATTCGCTTGCTTTACACGCATCCCGCGCATTGGACTGATGCATTGATACAAACGATTGCTGAATGCCCTAAGGTCGCGCGCTATGTGGACATGCCCCTACAGCACATCCATGATACCATGCTCGAACGCATGCGCCGTGAAACCGATGGGCAATACATTCGTGATCTCATTGCCCGGCTTCGCGAGGGCATTCCGGGTATCGCCATCCGCACGACATTTATCGTTGGCTTTCCTGGCGAGACGGACAAGCGCTTTGAGGCCTTATTGGATTTCATTCGGGAAACCAAGTTCGAACGGCTCGGGGTGTTTTCCTATTCGAGGGAGGATGGCACGCGTGCAGGGGGCATGCGTGGGCAGATTCCTGCTGAAGTAAAGGAAGCGCGCTGCGCGGATGCAATGGCTGTTCAAAAGAAAATCGCGCGTACGCATGGCAAAGCTCTGATTGGGCAGAGGCTTAATGTTCTCACTGAGAAATTAGCAACAGATCAGGATTTAAAAGGTGAAGATGTTCGTTCATGGGAACATGGGTTAATTCGCGAAAACAACCGTAAGAGCGCTAAGCTAACGGCTGATCAATATACTATTGCCCGTGGTGAGGTTGATGCACCGGATATTGACGGGCGAGTTTATGTGCAGGGCAAATTACCGTTGGGAGATTTTTGCTGGGTTAGAGTCATTGGCCACACCGATTATGACTTAATTGCCGAACCAGAGTAGGCCGTTTCATGAACCTCCCCAACAAACTCACAACCTCTCGTTTTCTTATCACGATTATTTTTGTGGTGTTGATGCTTTGGGATTCGTTGCCTTACAACACCTCATGGGCGGCCCTGCTCTTTTTTATCGGAGGTATGACCGATATTTTGGACGGTTACCTTGCCCGCAAACAAGGATTGCAAACTGATTTCGGTGCTCTAATGGATCCTTTGGCTGATAAGATACTCGTCTGTGCCGGTTTTATTTTATTGGTAGGGATGAAAATGAACCCTCAAACACAATTGGGAAGTTATCAGCTACCGGAAGCCTTGGCTGCCCCAGGCAAGGAGCTGTTGATGCCTGCTTGGATGGTGATTGTGATTGTTGCACGTGAATTAGCAATTACCGGCCTACGGCTATTGGCAGCCAATAAGCAAGTCGTATTACCGGCTGAGAACATTGGCAAACGGAAAACAAATCTCCAGTTTGTTGCCATTATTTCCATGTTAGTGATTATCAGCTATCCTGGGTGGGGAGAGGGTTGGGTGAAGTTTTTTGGGGTAGAGATTGCTGGGTGTCCTTGGAGTATTTTGTTCACCTTTATCGCTACTTGGGGTGCGGTTGGGCTTACACTGGTTTCGGGTGTTCATTATCTTTGGGTTAATCGTGACTTGTATTTGAAGGACATGTAGAACATGGACCGATTAATTCTCCTGCTTGCGCGTGGTGGCGGTTTGGGATTAGCCCCTAAGGCACCCGGTACAGTAGGTACGCTGGGAGGCTGTCCGCTTACATTACTTTTTTTGGTTCCGGGAAATTTCTGGGTATATTTGGGGGCTTGCGTATTGCTGGTTCCGTTGTCGGCATGGATCTGTGGTGAGGCCGAACGAATATTGGAACGGGAAGATCCCGGGGAAGTAGTCTTTGATGAAATTATTGCTGTCCCCATGTGTTTTCTGGGAGTATTTGCATTAATGGAATTTCAAGGCGGGGGAATGCCGGATCTGGAATCAGTGCTCTCTTACAAATTATGGTGGGCGTGGGCACTGGGCGGCTTTGGGCTTTTCCGGGTTTTTGATATCTGGAAGCCTGGTCCTATTGACAAAGCGCAGTCCCTCCACGGGGGTTGGGGGGTGACGATGGATGATGTGCTGGCCGGGCTGCTCTCTGGCGCCATTCTTGGCGGTGTTTATTACGGGCTACAATAGAAAAATAGAATAAGTTGACTCTCGTGGATTAGTCAGGAGGGAGGTCTACTTCATTTTGTCAAAGTTTTGTTGCAGAATTTCCCAGTCTTTCAGACCTTTGGTTTTCTCCAGAAATTTTGCGTTGATCTTAGCTTCGTTGTCCTGTTTGGAAGGTCGGTCGATCTGATAGAAAATCCCGAAATGGCCTGGGACAAGTTCTTCGGCGAGCTCATAGGCTGCCAGTTCATCAGTCGGATCGTGATCCTCAGGCACGAGCTTAAACTCCCCGCCCTTGCGTGGGTTGCTGGAATCAAAGGCACCGTCATAGAATTCCACGCACTCACTCAGACATTCGATAAAAGCGAAGCCTTTGTGATCCATCGCGCCTTCCATCATTGCCAGTAGATGTTTTGGATTAGTGTGAGTTGTGCGGGCTACGAATGTCGCACCGGCGGAGATCGCCTGTTTCATCGGATTGATGGGTTGGTCTACTGCACCCCACATATCCGTTTTGCTCTTAAATCCGATTGGCGATGTGGGAGAGGTCTGCTTTTTGGTGAGTCCGTACACGTAGTTGTCCATTACCACATAGGTGAGATTCACATTTTTTCGTGAACAATGGTTGAAATGATTGCCTCCAATGGAAAACGCATCCCCATCTCCGCCGAAGACAAACACGTCCAAATCCTGTCGGCTTAAGGCAATGCCTGTGGCGTAGGGTAGAGCGCGACCATGGATATAATGTGCCCCATAGGCCTGCACAAAATAGGGGAAACGGCTGCTACAACCTATACCAGCCACCGTGGCAAACTTTTCGTGATGTAAACCGCGGTTCTGAAGGAGTTTAAAATAAAGAGCCAGAACAGAAAAGTCACCGCAACCCGGGCACCAAGTTGGGTGATCAGCGGCCAGTTCTTTCTTGGTTAATGACTGGCGTTCAGTTTCGGCAGTTGCACTCATGAAATTATTTCTCCTCCAATTTTGCCTGTACTCGGGCTAACACATCTTTCACGCGCCAGGTTAACCCATCGGTTTTGTTGATGCCTTCAATCTTCGGGTCACAGAACCTCGATCGCAGCAGGGCGCACAACTGTCCATAACCATACAGGCCAGCTGCGTTATTCTCTACCACATACACGTGGGTGAATCCGGAGAAAATGTTTTCCAGACCGCCAGGGAGAGGATTGACGTGGCGAATGGTGAGTGCGGAAATACTGTCACCGGCCTTGCGTGCCCGTTCAGTGGCTTCCCGTAAACTGCCTTGTGTGCTGCCCCAGCCGACCAAAAGAACATTCCCTTCTTCAGGTCCGTACACTTCAGGTATAGGTAGATCACGACTCAGTGCCTGCAGTTTGGCATGCCGTCTAGTCGTCATGTCTGTGTGCATCTTGGGTGAGCCACTAGGGTGGCCCATTTCGTCATGCTCCAAACCTGTCACTACCGGGTATTTGCCACTTTTGATGAAGGTGCCTGGTACGACTCTCTGGTTAATGCCATCGGGAGCGGAGAGATCATATGGTTTGTGATCATCTCGAGGGGTTAGGTCTGGCGATATGTCCTGGCAGACTTCAGAAAGTTTAGGCATCCCAAAGGCCTCAATCCGCGTGGCAATGGCCTGATCGGTGAGAATGATTACCGGAGTATTGTATTTCAGCGCGATATTCGTCGCTTCGATGGCCGTGTAGAAACAATCTTCCACACTTGAAGGAGCAAGTACTACTCGCGGTGAATCACCGTGACCACCAAAACAGGCGATATTCAGGTCGCTTTGTTCCACATTGGTCGGCATGCCAGTGGAAGGGCCCCCGCGTTGCACATCGATAACTAGGAGCGGGATTTCCGCCATGACCGCCCAGCCTATCGCTTCACCTTTTAGGGAGATTCCGGGCCCAGAAGATCCAGTGACCGCTACACGCCCACCCCAACTGGCGCCAATAGCCATTGAGACTGCCGCAATCTCATCCTCACACTGCACAAACATGCCGTCATATTTCGGCAGTTCACGTCGGAGTAATTCCATGATATCAGACCACGGCGTGATGGGGTATCCCGCGCCGAATCGGACACCCGCAGCTAGGATTCCATATCCCAGTGCCTCGTTACCGGTGCAGACCACCTGTTCAGAGTCACGAGCCTTAGAATCTTCAAATTCATAAATTTCTGCTAATGTCGTTAGCGGATAGGCGTGGCCGGCATGGAAGGCAGAGAGAGCGGTGGTGGTTACGTTTTTGGGTTTTCCCGTAAAACGTTCAGTGATTAGGCCTTCGAGGCGCGACGAATCTAGATCAAACATGCGGGCTACCAATCCCAATGCGAAAATATTCTTACCCTTGTCTTTGGCTGTACCGCCAATGGCTTCAACGGTCAGTTCCGCTATCGGGCAGCCGATATGCCGGTATTCTTTCTCATACGCCTCATTCGGTTCCACGTGCGCGGTGTCATACAAAACAATTCCGCCTTCCTTGACGAAACCTACGTGGTTGTCATAGCTATGCTGATAGAAGGCCATCAAGACATCGGCTTCATCACCTGAGGTAAGGACTTCTCCTGAGCTGAGTCGGACTTGAAAGATGGAAGGACCACCCGAGATGGTGGAAGGAATGGTCATGTGCGTCATGACTTCCTGCTCACTTCGGCCAGCTAGGCGTGCCAGAAATCCGCCGATGGACTGGATGCCATCCTGGGAATTCCCGGCAATACGAATAACGGCCTCATGAATCTTGGAGACCTTAGGGTTATCACTGACGGCCTCGTCGGCCGTGGAATTGTCGCTCATGTATTTGAATCAACAAAAATTGCCGGCGGCTATCACGTCCTGCACCCCGGCTTCCCCCCCGCAAAGAGAAGATGAGCGAAGCTAACACTATTAGTTGGCCTGTCAAATGATATTCACAATGAAAACCCAATTTTACAATTGTGTTTCGGTCCTCAAATTCAGAATCGCTTAGTTGCATCAGTACAGGTTTGAGGAACCTTAAGACGCATAAGGCATACTAATTATAAAATAGTTAATCAGACATCTTTCAGTGCCCATTCGAGGCCTTCAAGGACACCCTGACCGCTGTCTGAGTTTGCGAGAAAACCATCGATCGACTTCACATGTTGGGCAACTTTAGTAATGGCGTTGGCCGGGGCCACAATCCATTGGGCGCAATTAGGCTGGAGCATGGAGATGTCATTCCAATGATCTCCGGCGGCTAGAATACCTTCGCACGGGATGTTCAAGAGCCTTGCCACCTCGTTTAGCGCTGTGCCTTTAGTATATTCAATATGTGAAAGGCGCGCATAAACATCGTTTCTCACGAAGGTTAGTAACGGTTCATTGGATATTTGTTTTTCTACGAACTGTTGGATTTCATCGGCATCAGCGTTGTTATGGGCAATGAGGCAGAAAGGAGACCATTCGTCTTCGTATACACTTGCGGTGAAATGAAGATTTACCCAGTCAAAAATCTCCGGCAATCGATCTGTGATTTGTGCGAATAGTGCCGCCTGAGTGGCTGCACACCGTTCATTCCATTCGCTGTGAGGTTGAAACTTGCTGCCATCCCATCGGTGAATTTCCCGCTCTACTACTACTACGTAATCCGGATGAACCGAGAGGTCAGCTAGATCGAGTCCATGTTGTAAATCCTCCAAGGTGCGTCCGGTATTGATAACCCACTGGGTTCCGTCGGCCTGCAATTCTTTGAGTTTTCTCTGAAGCGCTTCAGGGACCGGTGGTTCCGTAAAGTCTGAATGCAGTGTGCCATCGAAATCGGTACAAATGAGTTTAAGCGCGGAGGGCATGTTTGATCCTTGCGCGACCCAGTGAATCGGCCCAACAATGAGGTGTCAAAAGCAAAGCGCTGGCATATGGCTGATCCATTGGAAACATTGTATGACGATGCGGTTTTCGCCTACACCTCCGGCGACTATACAGCCGCGGCTAAAGGCTTTACTGCGGTGCTCGAGCAGGATTCGGATCATTTTGAGGCGCAACTTTCCCTCGGGATGGCCTATTACCGACTGGAGGATTTTGCTCGTGCCATTGAAGAAGGTAAAAAGGCTGAAATCATGAATGTCAATGAGCAGCGCGTGCACACCAATCTTTCACTGGCCTACATGCGCTCTGGCGACAAGGAAACCGCTGAGCATCACGGACTACAGGCCAAGCTCTCCGGTTGGCGTGGTAATATGGCGGTTCCTGAAGAGGGAGCAAAAGAGGATGATTTGAAGCTGGCTGAACCCGCTCCTGAGAATATTAAAATGCCCACCAAGTTCCCTGATCAACCATGGAAAAAAAAGAAGGACTGATATGAAAAGTGCCTATGAACTGGCGATGGAAAAACTGCAAAAAGAATCGCCCGACCAAACATTGAGTGAGGAGAAAAAGGCGGAGATTGCTGAACTGGATAATTTGTACCAATCCAAGCTGGCCGAGCGAGAAGTGTTTCTTGGCGGCAAGATTGAGGAAGCAAAGCTTGCCGGCGACCTCGAGGCCCACCAGCAACTGGAACGCGAATTGACCTCGGACCGGAAAACAATAGCAGCGGAGCTTGAAGAAAAAAAGGAAGCGGTCCGTAACGGTTAGGCCGTTATAATTTCTATAAATTATTATAAGTGGACGCCTGTTTCAATTCAGGTAGGTTTGGGCGCATGAAAG
>CAZHJW010000007.1:0-35922 GCA_964533265.1 uncultured Pedosphaera sp. | reverse complement strand
GAAGAGCTTCGTGATGCTCAATAACTCACGCAGGAGAAAGCACCTGAATAAAGCTTTGGCGGTACGGAAACCGTCTTAACAAGACAAATGGAGTTGTCATAATGGTAATAAATACAAATGTAAGCGCTCTTCGCGGAACGCGCATGCTGGCCGAATCTACTGGCCGGTTAAATACGGCCTTAGCCCGGTTGGCTTCAGGCAGTAAGATAGTGCAACCTCAGGATGATGCGGCCGGTTTGGCTGTTTCAACAAAGTTTGATGCTCAAATAAACAGGAACAAGAGTGTACAAAATAATCTGAGTAGTGCCCTTTCTTACAGTCAAACCCAAGATGGGTTTCTTCAAAAAGTCAGTAAAGCACTGGACCGGATGAGTGAACTATCCACATTGGCTTTGGATTCCACCAAATCCACTAACGATAAGGCCAACTACAACACGGAGTTCACTGATCTAAAGACCTATATTAGTGACATTGGCACAAAAGACTTCAATGGAGTCAGTTTGTTTAGTGGCAGCGGATTGTCTGTCACCAAGGACAGCGATGTAGGTACTTGGACATTGAATGCGAGTGCCTTAAATGGATCGGATGTCACGACTGTAGTCGGAACATTCACCGCTACTACAGCAAACGCGGTTGCTACGCTTAAGACTGCAATTGAGTCAGTGGCAACCCACCGTGCGAAGGTAGGTGCGAATATCCAGCGTCTGCAGTTCACACAGGAACAGGTTGGCATCTTGAATGAGAATCTGGCTGCTTCGGTGAGCCGGATCAAGGATGTTGATGTGGCCCAAGAGAGTACACAGTATGCCCGATATAACATATTGGTGCAATCGGGTACTGCAATGTTGGCACAGGCGAACCTGCTGCCACAGAATGCTCTGCGTCTTCTTTCCTAATAGGAGACAAGGTTTCTGTAGAATCAAGACGGGCGACCTTAGGGTCGCCCGTTCTTTTTTGTTTCGATTTCTTGAGTTAGGCGGCTGATCACTTCAATCCATGGTTCTCCATAATTTTGCCGGAAGAGGCGGGCACTTGGATACCAGGCTGAAAAATTCCCTTCATTACCCCAGCGCCAATCTGGGGCAAAGCTCAGCAGAATCCACACGCGTTTACCCATTGCTCCAGCCAAGTGTGCAAGGGAAGTATCGACGGTGATTACCAAATCTAGATCTTCGATGACTTCAGCCGTTGCTTGAAAATCCGTCATTTCCGATGATCGGTTTAACAGGACTGCGGGAACTTCACTATTCAATTGTAGACTGTGAAATTCTAACTCTGTTTTCTCGAGCAAAGGTTGAAAAGAATTAACGGGTATTGATCTCCGATCCAGTGGCTGGTTGCCGGAACCGGCCCAGCAAAGACCAATTTTGTGGATTTTTGTGTTGCCTATGTTCCGTTTGGATGGAATGTAAGGAGTAATATTAGGGATAGTTTCAAGTGAATCATTAAAAACCCCGGGCAAACTCATAAGAGGTAAGTGGCGGTCAAATGTGTTTACATCAGGTTTCTGTGTAATCAGTTCATCGATTTGATTAATGTTTTTCAGGAGACTCCTTAGCGGACGAGGCACCCACAGAATGATTTTCCCTACACGTTCGAATACTCTTGGGAGGTAGCGAATCATTTGAAGGGTGTCACCATACCCTTGCTCGGCATGCAAAAGGAGTGATTTATCCGGGAGTTTTTCACCTTCCCATCGTGGTTTGTTGAAACCATGGTCTGGAGTTGTGCGAGTTGGAAGAGAGAACCGGCATTCATAATCGGACCAGGCCTCTGGAAAATCACCGACAAGAGCTCTGATAAAGAAACGTTGCCAGAGATTTTCTGGATCTTCTGGTGCTATCTCCAGAGCTCGTTCGAAACATTGATGTGCGGCAGGTAGTAGCCCATAGTCGAGTTGAGCCATGCCGAGGAATCGGTGTGCCTTTGCGTTTTCTGGGAGGAGTGCAACCACTTTCTGATGGGCTGCAACAGCCTCCGGAAGATTATCCAGATGTTCGTTAGCTAGGGCTATGTTTTGCCAGACTTCGGAGTATTCTGGGTGTAAACTAATCGCCTTATGCCAGAAATCGAGGGCTTTGATAAAATCGCCCTCAGACTGCCACGTGTGCCCTAAAGCGTTGAGAACTTCAGGGTTTTCGGGTTGTTCGGAGAGTATGAGTTCGAGGCATTCGCGAGATTCACTCCATTGGTTCCTTTGCTGATGGAGCAGGGCTTTTTCCTTTAGTGCTGGAATTGATTGAGGATTAATACTGAAGGCTTCAGCAAGAAATTGAACGGCTTCATCAAGGCGGTTTTCCAGTCGGGCACACTGGGCCTGATGCACGAGAAACTGGTGTTTAGTCTGATTCTTTGCAGACATGGGCGGGTTTTAACAGAAGATTGGGAAGGGATCAATTAATCGACACGCCGCCTTCAGAATACTCTTTGAGTTTATTTCGAAGGGTGCGAATGTTGATGTCCAGTACCTCAGCAGTCCTACTCCGGTTGCCTTCGTTCTGCGCGAGGGTGGAAAGGATATACTGTCGCTCTAGCTCAGCAAGTGTCATCAGATCATCAGTATGTTGATTCGCGGCCACAGTTACAGACCCTTCCGGTGTGTGCTCTTGTGCAGGACTGTTTTCGATCGGACCCGTCGGGGCGTCGCCGATTCCAGCTTGTGGTGGGGCACTCAGCCCAAGTTGTTCAGGATGAATCTGGCCGTCTTCGCCACATAGAATAACAGCTCTTTCAATGACGTTTTGAAGTTCGCGAATATTGCCGGGCCAGTCGTGGGAGGCAAGGGATTGGAGGGCATCAGGAGTGAGCCCTTTTACAGGGACACCATGTCTACGGACAAATCTTTGTGTAAACGCCTCGGCTAAGAGCATGACATCGCTTTCTCGGTCACGTAATGGAGGCACGTGTATAGGTACGACATTGAGTCGGAAATAAAGGTCTTGTCGGAATTCATTTTTCTCCACACTTTGCTCAAGTTTCCGGTTTGTTGCAGCCACCACACGTACGTCTACAGAAATGGTCCGGTTGCCTCCTACACGTTCAAACTCTCTTTCCTGCAGGACACGAAGAAGTTTGCTTTGAAGAGGTAGTGATAACTCGCTGATTTCATCGAGGAAGATAGTCCCTCCGTGAGCAAGTTCAAAACGACCTTCGCGTTTATTGGTGGCACCAGTGAAGGAGCCTTTTTCGTGGCCGAACAATTCACTTTCCACCAGGTTTTCAGGCAAAGCAGCGCAATTGAGTTTTATGAGCGGTCCGTCCTTGCGCGCTGAGTTCTTGTGCAGGGCATGAGCGACGAGCTCTTTGCCCGTACCGTTTTCTCCCTGGATGAGTACTGTGGCATCAGTTTTTGCCACACGGCGTACAAGTTTACGGAGTTGTTCGGTAGACGTCGAGCCCCCGAGAATTTCATTGTCGGCATCTTCGCTTTCCTGCTGTGTGAGAAATTGATTGACGTTTAGAACCTGTGCGAATTGGTCAGTTTTACGAAGAATGATCTCTACCTGCTCGTTGGAGAAAGGTTTGATAAGATAATCGAAAGCTCCATTACTCATGCATTGCACGGCTGTATCCACTGAACCTTCGGCACCCATCATGACAACCATAGGCTTGGAAGGCCGCAAGTTGACTTCCACAAGAAACTCTGGACCTTTGCCGTCAGGCAACGACTCATCTAGCAGCATGAGATCAAAATTGCCTTTGCCGAGATAGTCATGAGCTTCTTGAATGGTACCGCACTCAGCTACATCAATCCGTTTTTTGCGAAGGAATTGAGCGACCTGTTTGCGAAGGAATTCCTCGTGGGCAACCACGATGACTTTTTCAACTGGCATGGATTACGGCTTATCCTTGTAAATCTTTGCGACTAGATTGGGGTTTTGGCGTTCGGCGGGTGGTAAATGGCCAGGAGGTACGAGTTTGTTTCGCAGCATTAGTTGCTCATTCTCCCGATCAAGTGAAACGATTTTCATAATGAGATCGGTACACTGTTTGAGACGCTGACCAATCTCGGGCATGGTTTGCTTCTGAGCCTTATTTAGGGCACCCCAAGCGTCCTTGTGCGCGGAAATTCCAGTTTGTGCAGTCGTTAGTCGGTCCAACATTTCCTGGCGACTATTTTGTAATTGTGTGAGGTCCTCGACTTGATTGGTCTTAAGACTCTGATGTTCCTGTTGAACGGTTGCAAGGACTTCGCCGCACAAATCGATGTGCGCCTGCAGGGCATGGGCAAGGGCTACCAGTTCCTCGTGGGAGGAATTAGTGTCGCCCGTGGAATGAGAGTCAGGGGGGGGGCTCATTGCTCAGTAGGGTAATTAATGCTGTAGATCAACTATCGCTAGATTTCTCTTGGCTGTCTTTATCGTGAGTTTCTTCTTGAGTTAAATTATCAAATTTGAGCTTCGCCATGAATTGCACGACCTTCAGTGTGGAGTTTAGATCTTTGGCATGCATTTCGCAAAGGTGACCGATTGTTTTGTAGGTTTCGCTGGCTTTTTCTATTTGGCCAAGGCGTTCCTGGCACCAGGCAATTTGTTGACGAAGCATAATTTGGCTACGGTAGGTCTGATCATAAAGCAGGGCTTGCTCATACCCGTTGATCGCCATTTTAAGATTCTGCGGACGGGCGTGCCGGGAGCCAGATGGTTCCTTTCCTTTGGCTTCTTTCGGTTGCAACTCGCTCTGGAGCACGATGGTGGCCTTTTTAGACGAGAGAGCAGATGCGCTTTCTTCGGCCTTCACTGCTTCGGAGAAAAGCAGATTTGACACGTCGATCATCACACGGACCCGGGTGGCTAGCCATGCCTGCTGGAATTCAGTTGGGATCGATTCATTATCCAGTAACACTTGCATGTCACGTTGAACGTGCAGTGCATTTCCAAGTGCCTCATTGGCCACAATTTGAAAGTAGCGAATCTCCCCATCATAACGGAGGTTTGGCTCGGTCTCATTGTAAGATTCAATAAACTGTTCGGCATTTTTTTTCAGTAGAGTCCAGTTTTTGGTACGATCTTGTTCTATTGCAGCGATTTCTCCCTGAATCTTTTTCCGTTCTTTTTCCAACAGATTTCGACTCAAATAAGTTGACGCAGAATCCTGAGCTTGCTTTACCATAGAACGCTTTAATTCCTTCAGTTTTCGTTCTTTCCGGCGGATTTCGGTGCGTGCGTATTCGTCGGATTTAAAGAGGGCTCGTAGTAGGTTGAGTCGAAGTTGTGAGGAATCTAGCTCTTCCATTTTATCTAACTCTTGCCCAACAACGAACGATTCCTCATCTGATGGTAGTAAACGTGTGTACAGGTCGATCGCTTCGTTAATGTCCTCCCGATCTTTCGCGGTCTCCCAGTAGGAGTTGGCAATCTGACTTCGGGCGACTAGAGCAATGCGGCTGAACCGGGTCAAATTATTGATTTTTTGTTTAGTGGCTCCCGTGAGTACGTCGTAGTAGGTGGAAATAGCCCTCTCGGCCAAACCCATCTGCCTGTAAATCCAAGCTTGTCTTAAAAGGATTTCAGGGAGGTAGGGGTCAGACGGAGGAGTGTTGCTGCCAATGCCCGTTTCCTTGAGGGGAGTGTTATTGCCAACACCCGTTTCACGAAGCTGCTGAGCACTGCGTTTCAGCCCCTCGGTTCGGTATATGTATTCGGACCAAAAGTGGAGGGCCAGATTGTAGTTTTCAACGATTGGATCCTTTTCGGATGTTTCCGTATCGCTCGTGCTTGGCTTCAGTTTCTCGGCTTGTACCCGCAAGCGGTCGGCTTCCTTATTAAGGGCCTTATTTTGGCGCATCAAACTGGAAAACTGGATTTGCAGGTCATCATTACTTAGCACGGGGATTATTTTCTCGGTATAATCTGTAAGTTTATTGTGAATATTGGCGATACTCAGATGCTTAACATGGAGGTCATCGGGGTTGGGTTTCCCCTCTTTTTCACTTAGCTGGATTCCTTTTGAAGCTTCTTTCAGTAGCTCGATTTTGCGTTTGGTTAACCACGCATGACGTTCGTATTTACGCGCCTCTTCACGTTTTATTTCCGCGCGGAAAATCTGTTCCTGACGGGATGCTTGAAGCTCGGTGGCTTTGTGCTCGTAGAAGCGTGCCAGATAAATCACGGCTTGGCGTTTGGCATCCAACTTGATGGATTCAGAGGCATCCGACTTGACGATTTCCTGCAGACTTTTGATTTGGTTCGCCATGGTGTCTGGATCCAGAATCTTGGAAGACAGTTGAAGATCGCCTGTATTTTCTTTTTTGCTCTTAAAAAATTCTAGTGCGTTGCGGTTGGCGCGCAGCAACGAATCTGGAGTAATTTTAAACGAGATATTACTGTCATTTACTTTGAAGAGCTCGATGAAATCATCCCGATTATCCGTGAGTTGCCAGCTCGGTTTCCCTTTGCCATCGAGCAGCTGTTCCCATTTCAACTTGCGGGTGTGGATTTGGCCTTCATGAGTGGAGTGCACATGGGCTTCAGCGCGCTCATCACTGGCAAGGTGAATTTTCGACACCACGCCACGGGCTCGGTGGAGCACCGTAATAGTTGGGATAAGATTCTGATCCCCATCACGCGCCCAAAATTTCCAAGTAACAATTTGAGCTGTATTTTGGGGGAGTTTGAGCTCGCCATCTTTCAGATTCCACGCGGCATCAGTAATGTTTTCACTGGAAGAGGGTCTGCCTGAAAGAGTTCCCTTGGCTCCTTCAAGGGCGTAGTAATTAGCTTCAAACTGTAAATCCCTGTTTTTTTTCGAAGTGGGCGGGTTGTAGCTCAGGTTCTGCTTGGCAATGATTCTTCGGCCGCCATTGATGATTAAGTGGGCTCCAACGCGCAATCCCTTTTTAAGCCGGTCAACGGTTTCATCTCGCATAGGTTTGGTCTCAGCCGAATTTAGCTTGTGGAGCACCTGATTCCATTCGAGCGTCATGGTGGTTGCGGAAATTGTTTCAACAATCAGCTTTACCCGTAACCCAGTTTGCTTTTCGGAAGGCGGCATCTCTGGCTGAATTTCTCGAACGACAGCTTTAATGCCATCCACAATCAAGCCGGTTCCAGGGGTAAGTTCCTGCCAAGGATTAGTAATATGGTCTTGATTCACCCGACGGGCAATGATGATTGGATCCTCGACCTGCAATTGACCGATGGGGTTAAAAACTCGAGTCATAGTAATATCGCCAAGGCTGAGGCCATATTCTTCAAGCGGTGTTGGCACACTGGTTATCCCCCAGTCGAATTTCTTGGGAGCAGACACAGGTGTGGCCGCTTGCAAATACGCAGTGCTCAAAGCTAGAAAACCGGTGATGATTCTTAAGGTTTTCATGGTCATTTAATCTGATAGGTTGTACTGCCTCCACGTTGTAGCAGTGGATTCATGGAGGGCAGGGTGAAGAGCGAGTTGCCATTCAGACGGATCCGGCTTTGATAAGTGCCATTGGAATCAGCATCAAAGTAGCGAAGTATTTCGGGGTTCAAAAATGCGTTCTGAGGAGACTGCGTCGATCCCGCCGGGTTTCCTGGATATCCCGATAGATTTGGTGAAACAAAGGTTGGTCGTGCTTGCATGGTGAAAGTACGGATTGGGGCTACGCGCATCGCGGGGATTGTGGCTCTACTGACAGGCGTTTGTTCTCCGTCTTTTGCTGGATTCAGAGGCTGCGCGGGTACTTGTGCTGTCAGTGGCAGCGGTTGTGGATCGGGTGTGATTGGGAGGGGAGGCAGGGCATATGCGGGCGGACGCATTATTGGGGCTTGGCGGAGCGAAAAAGGCTCGCCATTATTCAAATAGCCGTATTTTGCTGGTTCACGGGTCGGATTCAGTACTCGCCCGAGAAAACCCGATGTAGTTTTTTCCTGAGCGGGCAGCTCAAAGGTTAGGGCAAGCAGCCCCGTAAAGTACAAAGCAATTAAAGTAGTATGATTCATCATATGATTCCTTCGTATAACGAACTTGGAGGTGGGTTAACCGGGGAGACTTGTCCGCCCCGTCCATAGGTTCCGGCAGCCGCACTCGCGCTAGGGAACATGTTCTTCATGATGACTTGCATGAGATCCAGTGAGCGCTTCAGGAGCATGTGGTTTTGTCGGAGCCACTTTTGTATGTTTTGTAACATCTGATTGATCTCCTGGACCAGAGCATCCAGTAACGGTTGCACTTCTGCGGGAAGTGCCTCTGTCATCTGGCGGAAAGTTGTTTCTTCAGTGCCACCCAGTACGCTTACAAGCTGTTGGCGGCAGATTTCGCGCTGGTTGCGAGCATGAGCAACGCGCTCCATTTGCTCGTTCACTGCGTTTAGGTTTATCAGCAGATCAGGAGCAGCACGATTGATGATCAGTTCCTGTTGCTCCTGCATCAGGGCCAATACCTCACCATACTGCGTGAGTTCTTCGCGCAGGGCTCCAATCAGTTTGTTGAGTTCCTCATTCATCCGTGCTCAATTGGGCCTTCAATTTCGGTTCAGCCGTCTCGGTAAGGTTTCGCGGCATTAGTTGTTGCCTGAAGGCCTTTGCTAGCCCGAATTCCCCCGATTTGCTGATTGTTTCGGCCAGTGTGTTGGTGACCATATCCTGATAAATACCCTTCTGGGCCGGGTTCATGTCTTCGTTTTGGCTCAACATTGGTTTGGTTGCCTCATTGAGAAATTGTCGCAACAGGATAGCCTCAAATTGTTGTGCCACCTCACCAATTTTCTCGGCCTCGGTCAACTTATTGTTCTGCGCTAGATTCTCCACTGCGAGATGGTTTGCGCTCATCGTTGCCATTTGTATTGGGATAGCCATGGTACGTATTTAATGTCGTTTATCTAAGATAGTCCAATAAAGAGGTTCTTAGCAGTGTGCTTCCGGATTGCAGCGCTGCGGTATAGGCGTTTTGAATTTCGTTTAGGCGTACCAGCGTGTCTGCTAAATCTATGTCGACTTCATTGGACACCAATGGTTCGATGGCTGAAATCTGCTGATTGGTTATCGATTCGGAAGTTTCCAATCGGGACAGAGTTGCGCCAATACTGCTGAAATGGTCGATAAAGTTTAGCTCGCTCTTATCAAGGTGGCTAATAACCGTATCCTTGATGGTTGTCAGCGCAGCAGCTTTTGCATTTTCGGAGGAATTATCACTAGCCGCAGTGGTAAGACTATTTCGCAACGACATCAGGCTGGCAATAAAATCGGTGTCGGAGTCATCGGTTTTCAGTATGCCATTGCTACCCTCTGCGGAGTAGTTGGCGTTCACTGAAGCGTGCGAAGCGATATCAACTTTTGCTGAAGTGGTGTTCCCGCCAAATGTAACCGCAGTAATCTGGTCGTCAGTGCGAGTGACGGAGTAAGCTTGTGTTTTGCCCTTGGTGCCAGAGAGAATATAAACGTCACGGTGTTTGGAGTTGGCTAATCTCACCGCTTCCTCCAGTAGTTGATCCACCTCCTTGGCGTAGGCTGAAAGACTGTTGGGGCCCTTGGTTCCGTCGGCCATAACAGCAATCTCCGAAGCGCGGTCGCTTAATTTCTTGAGACCCTGTACTGTCGAATATGCTACATTGGCATTTTCTCTGAGGGTAGAAATATTGTCTTGATACTGTTTGAGCTGACCTTGTTCATTGCGTAGGTCAAGTACTCGGCGCATGGCATGCGGATCATCACTTGTGGAGGTGATTCTCTGGCCAGTCGAGACCTGCTGCTGTAACCTTAATTGACGTTCAGCCAACGTGGTGATGTTGTACCTCAGGTCATTGACAAAACTGTTGGTTGTAACGCGCATATTCCAATTATCGGGTCAAATTAAGGACATCTTTCATGAGGTTGTCCATCGTGGTGAGTAGCCTGGCTGAGGCTTGAAAAGCGCGCTGGTAAACCACCAAATTGGCTACTTCTTCATCAACAGAAACACCCATGATGGATTCACGCTGTTTTTCCAACATCTTTTGTACAGCTTTTTGGTCGTCCAGTTGTGCAGTGGTAAGGGAGATTTCCTGTCCGAACCGGCTAATTGTATTTCCATAATGTTCGCTAAACGTCATGCCGTTGAGACCCGCAAGAGCGGTTGTGCTCAAGGCGGCAATAGAACGAATAACATCATTATTACTGGATTCGGAAGCCGAACTGGAGCCTTGCAATTGCCTTGGATCAGAGACGATATTGGTGTTAACTCCCACATCGGCGGCTCCGGTCCCGGTAAATAAATCTTGTCCAGTATTTCCGTTGAGGTCATATCCACTACGATGTAGCGTATTGACCTCAGTAATTAGTTGTGTTGCCAGCGTATTAATCTTGGTCTGGAGATCCACGATCGAAGTGTCCCGGGCATCAATCAAGCCTTTCAAATAACCGGATTTCAGATTCATTACGTTACCCGCAACTTGCTCGGCCATGGTATGCATGCCATTGGTATCGGTATGAAGATCAACCGAATTGGTCATGATATTATCGGTGATCATTTGGACGCCATCTATGAAGACGTTCAGTTCACCGTCATCATTTGTAGCGGTGGATATATTCACGAACTCTGCAAGCTCTTCCAGACTTGATTGCAATGAATCACGCACTTCATTGGCACTCCCTTCCACAATCTCAATGTTCCCAAGGTTTACTGCGATGTTAGCAACTGCCTTTAATTTGGAGTTCACGGAGGTGACAAGATCTTCTACCTCGGCATTAATTCCGGTACGCAAGTCACTTAGTCTGCGGTCAATGGTATTAAATTTATCTGCAATTTTTTGTGCATTGAAAACCACAATCTGGCGTTCAGCCGTGGAAGTTGGGGACACACTCAAAGATTGGAACGAGTTAAATAATTCGGTCATTCCTTCTGAAATACCATGAGCTCCACCGCCAGAATCAATGGATCGGCTATCAATTGTTTGCCCCAGATTTGCTTCTGCGCGACGGAGATAGACCTGTTTGGAATCCAAGTATTGAGAGATGCTTTTTTCGGAAATTATGGACTTGTCCAGCACCTTGTCGCGTATTGACTCCAAACGCGCCACCTCGGCTCCGGATCCTTGAGGTCCTTTTTCGGTCGGAATAGTTACAGACGAATTGAGCTTGATTCGTTGCCGTGCGTAAGCCGGGTTGGCCGCATTAGCGAGGTTATTACCGGAAACTTCGGCACCAGAACGAGCAACGCGCATCGCGTTGCGCGCCATCTCCATTGTGCCCATGATTCCGAGTCCCATAAATAATTCCTATTCAATAATTAGTAAGGTGACTACTTGATGATTAGTTCAGCTTGTAGGGCTTCTGCTGCCTTCAGCATGTGAAATATTGTCATCATATCGCGTGGCGTGGCTCCCAGACTATTCAACGCCTGGGATACCTCCTGTACAGTTGGTAGTTCCGGGAACACGTTTAGGCCGCCTCCAGCTTCGGTGACTTTAGCGACGTCCGCAGGGACGAGAGCTGTTGTGCCGGCTTGCGCCAAAGGCCCCGGCTGAATAGCTTCCTTTCCTCTGTTTACGGCGAGGTAAATGTTGCCGTGGGCAATTGCGCAGCTAAGGACCTTAACTCGAGAGGTTGCGACAATTGTTCCGGTACGCTCATTCATTACCACTCGTGCCTTGGAATCAGGGACCACGGTGATTGCCTGTAGCTGCGCAATAAAATCGATTGGCGCAGCACGAAATTGTTCGGGAACATTTACCCGGATACTGTTTCCATCTTTGGCTGCAGCAAACCAACCTTGCCCTCCGAGTCTTTGAGATTGGCCGCGAATGGCTTCGGCCATGCGGGCAGCAAGGGTGAAATCAGTTGCGTTCAGGATGATGTTTATTTGCCCATCTCTTATTAGGCTAACCTTAACTTCTTTCTCCACCAAGGCACCACCAATCAAAGAGCCTGCCGTGGGATGATTTTTTGTTACTGCGGCGTCATCTGTACCAAGCTTAAAAGCGTTATTATTAACTGGACCTTGTGCCACAGCGTATACGCGTCCATCGGCGCCAACTAGAGGGGTTTGAATCAATGCCCCCCCAGTCAGAGAGGTGGCATCGCCCATCGACATTACATTGACATCAATTCGTGAACCACTTTTTGCGAAGGCGGGAAGATTGGCAGTGATCATTACGGCTGCCGCATTCTTGGAAGACACTGATGTAGCGGGTACTGTTAACCCATATTGTTGCAACATATTGGCAAGTGCTTGTTTTGAATAGACAGTATCTTTATCACCAGTGTTATTGAGACCCAATACGACACCGAAGCCAGTTAGTTGGTTGGCTCGTGCTCCTTGGATAAAGCCCAGATCCTTTATCCGCACCCCGCCACCTACAGTATTGGCTCGCAATGGACTAATCGGCATTAGGGTAGCACCCGGACTGGCCGCGGGAGGGGCGATTGCCGCCTGACCCCACGTAAGAATGGGAATCAGCCAGCAAGAAAAAATAATTTTTTTGAGTTTCATTATAATACCAGAGCTGTGAGCTGTTTATTAAAAAGGGCTGATCCTGTCCCAAAATTTCATGAGCCACCCTTTATCTTGAGCTCCGGAAACGACTCCGGAGGACAAATAACGAATGTTCATGTCTGCAATTTGATAGCTGAATACGCTATTGTCTGAGGCGATATCGAATGCGCGCACGGTGCCGCGTAGAATAATGGTTTGAGTTTCTCCTCCATAAGCTGACTGACGAATCCCCTCCACCAGTAGATTACGGTTGGGCATCACATCAACCACGCGTACGGCAAATCGGGTCGTCAGACTGTCGGAGTTATCAATGGATCCGGAACCTTCGTGTTTGGTTGCGTTAGCAAATTTCATGGCAGGGAAAGCTCCCTTGTGATGAAAGAGTTGGCTGTCATTGGTTGGGTTTGTGGTGGTAAAGAATAAGTTGGAGATACTTGCATCAACATCTGATTTCCGTTCAGTAGCCGTTTTCCCAGCTCGTTTGGCAGCGTTGCTTTCCTGTACGCGAACATTAAGAATATCACCAATAAAGCGCGCTTTTTTGTCGGAGACCGGTGCGCGACTGACGTCGTCTTTCCACAAGGAATCTGCCGTAAGATAGTTGGCAAACACTAGGCTGTTGATGAGTAAAATTGTTCTGGTCATATTAATAATTAACTTTTACTTCCCGGCTATTAATGATTCTGCCGCGAATTTCTTTGGACGAACGTGTGTTGCGGAGTCGGATTACATCTCCGGGAGCTCCATCTTCAAGGGCAATTACTCGTAAACGGATTTCCAGTGTCTTGTGCTGAAGGACCGCTTCCACAGTCTGGTTGCGGTAAATTGCAGGGGTGCGGCGCAAGTGTCTCTCTTGGATGACAGTGCCGGCAGAAACTGTTGTGATGAATTCCACTGTTTCGTCCGGTTCACCGCTCCACACTCCATCACGAAGATTGATGACGTCCGTTTTCTTCTTGATTAATTTGGTTTCCCCCAAAGTTGTGCCTCGTTGGGCAACTTTTCGTGCGATCCATACATCCTGAATTAACTGAGCTTTAAAGTAACTGGTGTGTGTGCCAGTCGGTAGGCCGTCAGCCAATACAGCGTATTGCGCCTTCATAAAAGAAGTTGGCCGAGTGTAAGGCTGGGTGATAAGCTTGATGCTGATGTTGACTGTGTCTTTGGGAACCGAAACCGGAGCCATTTCACGTGAGGGTTCCAAAACGAGTTTCCCCTGATCGATCTCGAGTGATTTTGATAGAGCCTCAGCAATCATTGGTATGAGTTTGATTGCTGGCACCTGGCGGGCTGCTGTGGCTCCATAAGAGGTTATTGAACTGGCAAGAATTAATATGTAGGTCAGATGCTTCATTTTGCTCTAGTTACTCAGGGTTAGCCGCGCAATCGGTTGCTCATACTCATCATTTCATCGGCTGCCTGGATGGCCTTGGAGTTTATTTCATATGCACGCTGGGCTTTGATGAGGTTCACCATTTCTTCGACCACCTTGACGTTGGATAGTTCGAGGTATCCTTGTTGGACGGATCCCATGCCGGCATTTCCCGGTTCTCCAGTTTGTTCCGTGCCTGAAGCAGGAGTTTCGCGGTAAAGATTGGATCCAATATTCTCTAAACCAGATGCGTTGGCGAAACGGGAGAGTACGAGGCTTCCCGCAGTGGTCGTTGTCCCCGCCTGTGTTACCGAGACGATGCCTGCCGAACTAATTGAAACATTGGTAGCTTCGGGGCTGATAGTGACACCAGCGAAACTAGTCACTGGCAGGCCGTCACTGGTAACAATATTTCCTGTGCTATTTAGTTTAAAGCCTCCATCGCGAGTAAAAGCGTTAGTTCCGTCAGGCATAGTCACTTTGAAAAATCCATTACCGTGAATGGCTAAATCCATTCTCTCGCCGGTAGCCATGATCTCACCCGCAGTGAATATTTTGGCTGTGGCAACAGCTCGAGAGCCGTGTCCAACCTGCAAAGAAGTAGGCACCTGATTGCCAGCTCCTGATTCAGAACCGGCAGCCCGGTTGGTTTGGTAAAGCAAATCCTGAAACTCGATTTTGGATTTCTTAAAACCGGTTGTATTGACGTTCGCCAGGTTATTGGCGATTACATCTAGATTCATCTGTTGGGACTGCATGCCCGAGGCTGAGGAATAGAGAGCGCGTAACATGATTCGTGTTTATTGAGTGTTTCCGAGTTGTTGAATCATTTTCCCCATGTTTTCATCATGGATTTTCATGATCTTTTGATTGGCTTCAAAATGGCGAAGGGTAGTCATTAGTTCGCCCATTTCATGAGTAGGAGTAGTGTTGGATCCTTCCAGAAAACCCTGAAGCACGCGGGTGTCTTTAGAGTTAGCCGGGACAGGAGTGCCTGAATTGGCATCATAATATACAGTGTTGAGGCGTTTTAGATTCTGCAGGTCTTCCTCGTTAAAAGTCATGATTTCCAGCTTGCCAAGAGGTGCTCCTCCTTGGCTGATATTACCTTCAGAATCAATTGATATTGGGGTAGTATTATCAGGATCGACTCGAATTTCAGCTCCTCCAGCATTGCGTAGGGGATATCCTTCCTTAGTAACCAGTTTGCCTTCGCTGGTGGTGTGGAATGATCCGTCGCGGGTGAACACGGTTCCATGGGGACCGTTCACTGTAAAAAATCCAGGGCCGTCTAGGGATACATTTGTGTTATCACCGGTAGGCATCAATGTCCCCTGCTGAAAATCAATGTAACCAGTGACACGCGGAAACATGAAGCGTAGTTCTGTCTTGTCCGCTTGTTTAAGTGCGTCATTAAACATTTCAGCGTTAACCGAATGGAACCCTACCCGGTTACGTTTAAAACCCGAATTGCTGGAGGAAGCAAGATTCTCAGCGATTACGTCCTGCCTTTGAAGAGACCCTTCCATTGCTGCGGCGGCTTGGTACAGACTTACATTCATTCGCCCTATTACACAGCAGTTAGCATGCCATGCATATAAGGGTAAATTGGCCTTAAAATGGGTAAAAACAGCCTAGGAAAGGATGTTTAGGAATAGGAGTGCCAATAAGATTGACCATCTTTTGTGCCATATGTCCGATTGACTTTTCGCATGTTATTTAGCGAGCGATCTTCGGTTTGGATTTGGCCACGCACAACCTCCATCTCTGATTTGAGAAGCTGCTGGTTCCGTTCGGTAATCGTGATAAGTTCGCTTACAATTTGCTTATCGGTACCTGAAAAATCATCTCCCTCATAGTCGCCAAGCAAATCCTTAATCCTATTCTTCCGGTCAAGCAGTTCGTTGAGCACGGTCCAGTCTCGACAGGAAATAGCCTCAGATTCCCGTTCAGAAAGCTTCTTCCACTCTCTCAGTAAAATGGTAGTTGAAGTGTTCACAAGTTAACCCAAAAGCGATAGGCCTGATGATTCTGAAATATTGGAAGGCGGTGCCGGTGAATATGATTCAGGGGGACTGGCATTCGAACTAGAATTTTTGGGTTGAGTTGCCTCGTCTTTTTGGTCGAGTGACTCATTCCACGCATCACGTAATTCACTGATACGTTCGAGAATTTCCTCAATGATAGCGCGGTCTTTATGTATATTTGCTTCCTGTAAGCGCTGGTCAAAATAGTTGTACAGACTCGTTAAATTCTGTCCCAATTCACCACCATTATCTAAATCCAGAGCATTGTTTAATTCGCGGATAATGGCTTGGGTTTTGGTGATATTGGTGTGAATGGTGAGATTGAAATCCAACGGATCCTCGTGGTCAAAAGCACGAATAGCTGCTCCCAGAAACCGGATGGCTCCGTCGAACAACATGACGACCAGGTTCTCCGGTTTGGCAGAACCCACGGCATTTGCCCGGTAAGCACTTAGCTTTTTGGCACTATTCATCGGTCTACTCACAGCACATTTTATGCCGTTAGTGGGGGAAGCAAATTAAGTTCTACGAAGCAAAGGTATGGGGCTATTTCCTTTGCTCAATTTCAGAAGCAATAAGTTTAGCAAACTGCTGAATTGTTTCTGCAGGGGGGTACACATCAGCTTTGACATCATCCCGTAATCTGTCCTTGATCTGGTCAAAATGCGTCTCGACGTCCGCCTCAACCCGCGTGAAGTCCGGGGATCTCGTGAGATTGGCCTCCATCGCATCAGTCGGAACCACCATCTCCACTGAGGCGGATTGCTGGCTTTGCGCTTGGGCTATCTTAGCCGGCCCTTGCGCTTGCCTAGAGGCGTTGAGGTTAACTTCTTTCACTTTATCTTAAATTTAGCTCTACGGTGGCAATCTGCCTCAAAAAAAGGCAAAAAGCAACCTATTTTAGTCAAATTGCGCCTGGATCTGGCGGAGCCGGCGAAGGATTTTTTGGTCCTTCTGGCGTCGAATCCACCGGTGGGGCTGGTTTTGGCCCCACCACATCCGGTTCTCCGGACACCTTCTGACTGTTATTACTATTAACTTCGACAGGATTTACGGAAACTTTAGGATTTTTTTTCATTAAAGTCGGGGTTAACTGGGAAAGTGAAAAACGGGCCATCTCCCTGGGGGAATCTAAAACAAGTATTTCTGTAGCTGCGGCTCCATGTGTCGAATGGTTTTTCCGGATATGGCGCCGCAGTGAGTTAGCTACGGAGCTTTGTCCGCCGTCAAAGACTTCATCCACAGCCCAAATAAGTTCTTCAGATTCCAAGTCGAATAAGTGGAGTTTCCACCCCAGAGCCACCGGAGGATAGGCCCTGAAGGTAGTCAGTTCAGTGAAGAGGATCGCTTGACAACCTGTTTCTTTTCGGATTGTTGTTAAAAAATCATGAGGCAGAGGCTCATCGGCATAAATGGCCTGAAGATCAAAGAGGCGTTTCAGACGGTCAGGAGTTACCGTGACGACATCGAAGATACGATTTCTGGAGAATTCTTCGGTAAGGATTGGTTGCATAAATAGCACCCCTCGTTCGGCTTCACGGTTTCCTCGGCTAGGAATGAGAGGAAGTATGGCTACACGGCGAACGTTGGCATTTAGCCCTGTGGGGGCCATGTACACGTTTCCCACTGTATAGAAGGGGCCGACATAAGCTCCTTCATTCAGCTTGGATATCTGTTTGCAAGCAATGTGACTACACAAGAAACTTGCTAAGGTAAAACTTTGTATCAGAATTCTTTTCATATTAAATTATTTAAACCGTGAGTTCAGAAAACTCATGTCATGGTTAATTTTTGATTGAGCTTGTTCCATGTTTACAAAATTGCGGATTAAGGTGTCTCGGTTCATTTGGACACGCCGTTCATGATCCGCAATTTGTTGATCAATGGATTTGATTTGGCTGGTCAAATTGGTTTGTGTGGTTGCCAATGACCCATCGTCGTCGAGCAGGGTGTCTAGATAGGTATAAATCGACTCTGCCAATCCGTGAGTGGTTGTGGTGAACAAGGATTTAACCTGGCCCAAATTTTCCCTTAGTGCCGTGTCCAATGTACTCGAATCCGAAAGAGTAATTTGGTTGGAGTAACCAGTGCTGGTGTAACCAACGGATTCGAGTCGAGTAATGGTGCCGGTGAGGCCGGTGACATCACCAATAGCTGCGGCTCGAAGATCGCCCGTGATGGTCATTGCAACTAACGATTCTCCTGCCAGCACGCCGAGCGTTACCTTGCCATCGGCATCCGTACTACTGGCTGTCTGTGTTCCTATTAGGGATTGGACCTTGTTAATCTGGCTTATATAGCCACTAATTTTACTCTTAATGGTGTCGGTGTCTGATTGCACCGATACAGTCGACGTTTCCGGGCTGCTGTTCAGAAAATAGACGTCACCGGACTGCGCGCCAGTGAGATCAACGGCACTGCTTCCCGATTCGGCATTCGCTTGGGTTGTGTGCAAAGAAAAGCTACTGCTTGAAAGGACACGAACGTAGTAAGTCGCGCTGGTTGAGACGCCTCCAGGAACCGTGCCCGGACTGTAAATTGTGACAGCTTCTCCACTACTGTATCCGTGAGAGCTTTCAGTTGTGATGGTTTCACCAGATGTGTCCACGCTGCTGATACGCGTGGCTCCATTGGCTTTAGTGGCAGTAGCCTCCAGTCCTTGGATGCCGGAACTATTTTGATTAATTGTGTTGGTTTGGCTTTCCAGCGGACCATTGTCATTCACCTTATAGAGTAAATTTTTACCTCGTGAAAGACTGCCGCTATTGGCGGTGAGCAGCCTTGTTTTTGCGAGAAAATCCCCGGATGTATCTGCTAGGACCATGCCAATGTCACCTTCAGTTTTATTGGTAAGCAGGAACCGATCGTTTACCGGGTCGTAGTTGGCATAAACACTCGCTTCAGAGCTGTTAATGTTATCTATGATGTCTACGATGGCATCAGTGCTGCTCCAGGATATAGTTGTTCCATTAATTGTGAAAGAGCCACTGGAAGTCCCCGCACCATCAGTGAAGTTTGCGTTGGCCGGGGTTTGACTTAAATCCATACCTCCAAGCTTGGCTGAACTGGTAATACTGGCGGTTCCATTGGCGGTGAGGCGTAGTGACTGAAGGAAGTTGCTGGTATCAGTAGCACTGCCCAAGACAAGGTTGCTCGAGTCTGTTAATGTTACTCTATCTCCACTTATCGAATAATCGAAGCTGCCACCCACCGCGGTTTTGATGGCTTCCAAGGTGGTTGTGATCGAATCGTCCGTGCTCACAGTAATCTGTTGGCTTTGTACCGTGACCGTCCCGGCTGTGACAGGAATTGAAAAACCGGTCGAACTCATCGCTGTACTGGTTCCGACTGCAGCTCCAACATCGGTGGCTCCGAGTTGTTTTGCGGCGGTTGCCAACTGGTATATATCAAATTTATAATCGCCAGAAGAGGTCCCTGCCGTGGCCGTGGCTGACAGGTGGTCTTGGCTGCTGGTGACTTTGCGAGTGTCGAAAAAATCTGTATCTTTCAGTTCTTCTGCTTTTGTTTTTAACGAGGAAAGTTCGGACTTTAAACGTGTATAAGCTGTGTTTTTGGATCGGATCCCCGATTGCTCGACCCGCATTCGGCGCTGAGGGGCCCGCTCAACTGCCGTGAGCTGGTCCACCATATTCTTCCAGTCAAATCCGGAAGCCAAACCTGATACATTTAATTCCATACCTGTCAGAGGGGCTGTGTCACATGACCCCGACTAAACACAGCAGGATGAATGCCAGATAAACGGATTAATAGACGCAGTCCAGATGGATGGACTGGCCGCAGGAACAATTGACTTGCACGCGTTTAACGGTATCGCCTTCGCGTTCAAAAGCGATTGTAGGTTGACCTTCGGGTGGAGCGTCTAAAGGGTGCAATTTGATTTCGGGCAGTGCGACTGGCGTAGGCGCACTTTCTATGATTGCCTTCATCGAGCTTATGGTCGTATCAAGCGAGTCCTCAGAAAGCTGATCCTGAAGGAGTTGTCTGATTTGCGTTTCCAGATCGTGCGTTTCAGCAGGGGTTACCGGGACCGGAACGGTTGAGTCATTTGCGGTTTCTGGTTTTGAATCTCCATGGAGTACAAATTGAGGGTTTGAGGGAGCCTTCAGTTTATCACCGAATGGAATAAAACTATTTGAAGTCATGTTAGCTGTCCACTTGCCCCGGACGCACCATGATACTTACTCGGTTGTGGTAAGGATGATCTAGGTTGTTTAGCTGGCCTTTGAGCGGTCGTTTATGGCCGTGTCCGGTGACCTTATGAAATTGCTGTGGTTTTACACCTTCCTTAGACATCAATTTTCGGACGGCCAAGGCTCGCGAGGTGGAAACAGTCCATTCATCTTCATCCTCGCGGCGCCCTTTGAACGATTTATTGGTGTGTCCTTCAATTTCGATAAGGGTGGATTTACGGCTGTCATGCTTGGCAAGCGTCCAAGAGACAATTTGAAACAGTACCTTGCCATACTCAGTCATTTTTGACTCGCCTTCCTGGAAGAGGCGCCGGCTCGGGTCGTTGAAAAACTCAATCAGTAAACCCTCATCTGTCATTTGGACGCTCATAGTCTTCATGTCGATGTAATTCGGATTTGCTACGAATGCCCGGACCAAGTCATCGTTTAATCTCCGTACATGTTCCAACGGGATGGCAGAGGCATTGTCGAAGTGTGCACGTTTAGCACGGATCATATCCGCATTTTCAATAGGGATAATTCCAACGGATTGTTTGGTGACAGACTTGTATCGGGTGCGAAAATACTGCTGCACGTCACCTTTAATTTTTTCGTCCTGACTTAAGATCCATAACACTAGAAACAGAGCCATCATCGCGGTTACAAAATCCGCGTAGGCTACTTTCCATGCTCCTCCTCCTCCTGCTGCCATAGTACTGGTATTCTCTTATTAAGGGTTCGGTTTATCCGGATCAACCACCACCGGATTTCAATAAAGTTTCAAGGTCGCCGGAGCCCATGCGTACATCCTCGCTTAATTCGCGCCGTCCTACTTCGCACGCCACTAAGGGAGGGAGGCCATTGGCAAAACTGATTACTGAGGATTTGATAACCTTCATGTATGTCATTTCTGCATGTCCGTTAAAGTCCGCATTTGTTGCTATGGGTCCGATTATGCAATAAGACCCAAAAATCCCGAAGAACGTACCAGCCAAAGCTGTAGCAATCCCTTGCCCAACGACCGCAGTATCTCCACCAATCTTAAACATCATGACCACGATAATACCTAATACCGCCGCCACAATTCCGAAGGCCGGAAGGGAGTCAGCTACTTTGGTCATTACCAGTACTGGTCCATGGTGTTCTTCCTCCATGGTGTGCAGGCTGCGAGCCATGAGTGGCTCAAGTTGATCTGGTTTAATTCGACCGTCGACGATTGGCTTCAGTCCATCGGCCATATACTCAAGAGCATGATGATTGCCGTGAAATTTCGGATACTTTTGAAACAATGCGCTTGCCTCTGGATTCATGACATGTTCTTCAAGCGCAATCATGCCACCCTTTCTTCCCAGCTGAAACAGCTCGTACATACACTGGAAGAGTTCCTCGTAATCTGCCTTACTAAAGGGGGCTCCTTTCAGGGTGCCCAAGCCTTGTTTGAACACGCCCTTGAGTATGTTCATGGGAGCCATCACCACCATACATCCGAACGTCATTCCTCCTAGGGCGATAAACTCGTTTAGGTGGAAGAGACCGCCAATGGCCCCAAAGTTCATGGAGCCATGACCGCCGGCAGCCATGGCAAATCCGACGGATACTCCACCAAAGATGATTACAAAACCTATAATTACAACCATTGACTATCCTTTTTTTAGTTAAATTGTTCGTTCCTGTCTTTTCAAAAAACTGCGCAGTGATAATACAGCTTCGGTATTGATCTGGCATACGCGCGATTCACTAATGTTCATTAGCTCTGCGACATCTTTCATGCGCAAACCTTCGTAGTAAAATAGGAGGAGTACCTTCTGTTGTTGTCGGTTTAACTGTTGAATTCGCTCACGGATGAGTACATGCAATTCACGTCGACCCGTAGTTTCACCCGGGTCTTCCTGTGTAATATCCGCCGTGTATTGGTCATTGGAATGCGAAAATTCGTCGTCTCCCTCCATTATATGGTGGAGCGGTACAAAAATTACCGGCCGCAGATCATCCAATAACGCGCGGTACTGTGCGACTGTTATCCCTATACGGGTGGCGACCTCCGCTTCTTCAGGTTGGCGGTTTAGCTCAATCCGTAAAGATTCAATGGTGTTCTCTAGCTCCTTTCGTTTCGAGTACACCGTGCGCGAAAGGGGTTGTGACTTCCGGATTTCATCTAGGATCGCCCCTCGAATTCGCATTCGAGCATAGCTTTCAAAAGACATTCCGGCAGTCGGATCAAATCCATGGGCAGCTTGAATGAGGGATAAGCTGGCAATGTTTTTCAGATCATCTACGTCGACTGTTACACGGACCAAAGGGGCGAACCGGTGGACCATTTGACTGATCACGGGTGCGTAGGTCGCCAGCATCTCATCCTCTGTTGCCTCAGATAGCTTGGCTTTCTGATAGACACGTGCCGCCCTTGCTTGAACAGGTCTCTCTCCTTGTTGAAAGGGTTTCTGTTCAGGATTAGCAGTAGCTGGTGCCATAATTTAACATTCTAGTTTGCGGCCGGTGCTTCCCGACTCTCAGCTTTACCTTCTACCTTCGAGTCCGTTACGTTTCGGGCTGCATTTCCCTCAAATTTAGTTTGCTTTGATAGGACTTCTGTCATACTGCGTATCCATAGGGCCATCCACCAATGGCCCATCAAGCCGAATGCCAGAGCCGCTATAGTGGCGCTGATTAGCGTTCGCCCCCATTCGTTTCCTAGGCCCAGTCCGGTTGTCATAACAAAGACAAACCCGATTAGTCCGGAGGTGAGGGTGCCCCAGCGGATCATTTTGCGCCTCCTTTCGGGGAGACCCCTTTGTCCCCCAGCACCTCAACTAGTACCATAGATGCCTGTGCTTTGGCGAGCAAGTAGGCATCAGAGTTGACGGGAACCGGGGAGGAGGACACCAATTGTGGGACCTCGGGCTTACGAATTTCGTATTTCAAATTGGGCACGCGATTCAGATAAGCCAGTAAATGGTCGCTTTTAAGCATGTACCGATGATAGGAACTGAAATTTTGGAAAACATCAGGAGATTGGTCGTGAAGGCCCGGGAAAAACAGCCCGATTGCCTGACCTCGTCTGTTCATTAACGCTGCTCCACGAAATCCATTCGTGCGGCCATTTGCCTGTTTGATTACGGAAAATTTTGAGTCGAGGATTAGTTTATCCAATTTTGAACTGATGGGAATGCCGGTGGCTCGTTCGTCGAGTGTATTTTCGACGAGCTGAAACAAGCGTTTCATTTTAGTGTCTTTGAAAATAACTTCAGGCAAAACAGATATGCGTACCAGCGCTTGATTCTCTTCCACATTAGCCTTTGGCGGAGCCACTTTGATTTTCTGGTTATCGACTATCACCCACTTGCCCTTTTCATATAGGTGGGCACGTTTTTGAACATCTTTTTCTGTGAGCCATCGGTAACCAACGGCATCGTACCATAGTTCGGTTTTCAATTGATAACCGATGCTGATATCCGCTGAACCCAAAAGTATGTGTGAGGCACGGAGGATGCCTCGGAGGAGTTCCACGGTGTGAGCTTGCAGTTTAATTAATTTCATTTGAGATTCTGGAGTGTTGGGGAATTCCTCATTTTTTGTGGGGAGATCGTCCATGTAGTTATCGAATCGGAGCAATAACTGGTCGCCCAGAACGGGTTCTGAGAGGGTGAAAAAGCGAGGATCAGCTTGGGCACCAAGAATTCCCTTTATGCGAGTGTTGGCCTGAGCTGGACGAGGTTGCCCGTTGGAAGTGGGGTTTGGCATTTGATAGCCAATGACCTTTACCGCGTCACGGAGACGTGTGCTTTGGCTGGAGGTAAGTGATAGGGCCTGAAATTCATATTCACCCTGAACTTTCAGTAGTAGATAATGGTTGAGATCTCCTTTGACGGGGACAACCTTAGCGGGGAAAGTGCCGTTTTCTGTGGTGACCTGAAAACGGTTTCCGTTGAGCAACAAATGTTTGCCTGTAATGACAAACCCATCGTGGGACACAAAGAAACCGGTGCTCCAGTCAATGGATTGGGAACGCTGATGACCCGGCTGTATGTCTACTGGAACTTTGAGCGAAGGGCTGACCATCCGTGCTTTTTCCGTTTTAGCAATAGCCTTGGCTAAGTGAGCCTGCTCAGGTGTCAACACACGATTTACGAGTGCTAAAGCCTGTTGGGCAGCTGGCAGTTTTTGCTCAGCGGCCAAAGTCCACCAGGCACCGGCTTGCACAGGATCATTCCCTCCCAAAGGGGTGATTGAGAGGTTGGAGTTAGGAGTGCCAGCGGGCAACATTTCCCGTATTATCTGCACAGTGAATTGTGCGTGATCCTCATCCACAAAAATATCAAGAGTTTGTAATAGTGCATTAGGGTCGCTGTTACGATAATGAGCCGTTGCCATTGAGAGAACTGCATTTTGACGTGGATCGCGAGATACCATATCATCGATAATCTGGGTTTCGGGATGCTTGGAGGCGAATGGTTTTGGCACATTGATACTTACCAAAGAGCCGGCCTTACGGCCCTGATAATAGTAAAGGCCGATATTGTATTGACTGGGAGCATGACCCATCTTTGCAGCTTGGTGATAGAGCATAAAAGCTCGAGAGAGATTGACTTCGGTACCGCGGCCACTTTCGTAAAGCTGGGCAAGATTGTAATAGGAATCGGGCTGTGGGTGAGCGATAGCTCGTTTCAACCAGTAGACTGATTTTTCCGGGTCTGGCGGCACCCCGTGCCCCTGCAGATATATTACGCCCAAAGCGTGTAGAGCAGGACCGTGTTGCTGTTGTGCAGCGAGTAAGAAATGGTCGTGGGCATCACGAAGATGATGGTTCTCTTGTGGAGAAATTACCTTGTCACCATTGGTATCCCACTCTTGGAACTCCTTTTCGGTTAGAGATTTAGCGGTTAGTTGAATGCCAAATTTGTAGTAGAGTACTCCTAGTTGATGATAAGCGCTTACAACACCCTGTGCTGCTGCGCGTTGTAGGTAAAATTCAGCCTGCTTGAGGTTTTGCGAGATGGGCTTTTTACTGTAAGGGAGTCCATTCTGGTAGATGCGCCCCAAATTGTATTGCGCTATGGCGTGACCCTGCCGTGCGGCTTTTGTGTAGAATTCGACCGCAATGGACGCGTTACGTGGAACGCCCTCACCCATTTCGTATAAATAAGCTAGATTAGCTTGTGCTCGGGCGTGTCCAGTAGCTGCCGCCTGTTGATAAAGTTGAGCGGCCTGCGCGAGATTCCCTATTTTTTGGCAGATCAGTCCCAGGTTGTAATTATCCGCTGCAGAATTCGCTAAAGAGCCGGTTCCATAAGGATTACGTGTCTCGTTGGGCTTTAGTCCTTTAAGGTCTGGAGAACTACGGTAGACGAGGGAATAGTATATCGATGATTTTGCGTGGAATAATTTCCATGCGTATTCTTCAGCAATCTTTTCAGAGTAACCGCGTGATTGGTAATACCCTATAAGATCCTGCATGATCTTTTGATACCGCTGCCTCATGGGGGCGGTGGCATCATCCCGAATCCAGCGCTTAAAGTCATTTTTTTCAGGGTAGGGAACTGCGGCAGAGAGATTTATTAAGAATGCAATAGGGCCGGTGATCAGTGGTTTTTTATACCTTGAAGAAGATGTCCGAATGTCCAGATCTGGCTGCGTTAAACTGGGTTTAAGATTTACCGGACGGGCTGGGTTGTGTTTTGCCCGTGCTTTACTCAACCACTGCTCAGCCCATTGCCGGCCTGCTGCCTCCGCTTTTTCCAAAGAGGCGGCAAATAGGCCTACTTCGGGAAGTATCCCGAGGCTAAGCAGCACTACTAATAGCAGGCGCAGTTTCATTATTCCTTGTTTTTTCTGTGCTCTAGTCAAAGGCAGAACACGGCTTGTCACCCTCCCAGCAGCATATATGGGGCCAATATGAGGGTTTCCTAAAATTCAATAAAAAATAGATTTATTATGGAAAATAGTAATATTTAACAGTTTTCATCGAGGGCAAAAAATGACCCTGAATAATGTTTAAGATTTTGAGTAAATGAGATTAATTTATGCACAAATCAGCCAATAAATAGTTGTTTTTGGCGTTTATCATGATTTTGCCCACTATATAGGGCCGATGGCACAGGTATTGCTGCTCGCGGGCTATGATCGACGGATTGTTTGCCAGTGCCAACTATCAAGGAGTGAAGAAGATGCTTGATTCCACTGTGCTTAGGCAAGAGGCGATAGCGAGCAATCTGGCCAATATCGAAACGCCCAACTACAAGCGAGTAGATGTGGCTCCTGCTTTTGCTACTGATCTTACCCGTGCCATTGAGAATGGGGGAGTAAAGTCGGTGAGGCAGCTCAAGCCCACTATTTCTGTGGACGAGACCGCCGTGGCTCAGAATCGTGATGGAAACTCAGTGCAGCTCGAGAAGGAATTAACTTATTTGCAGAAAAACATGGTGGCTCACCAACTGCAAACCCAGATGATTACCGGTTCTTTAAGTAAGTTGCGGTCGGCCATTCGTACTCAATAAAGGATAGAATATGTTAGGTTTTAACTTACTACCGGGAGCTGAAAGTGCCGCTTCTGCCATTCAGGCGGAAAAAGTACGTATGGAGGTCATTTCACAAAACATCGCTAATGCCAACACCACTAATACTCCTGATGGGGGCCCCTACCAACGTCAGGTGGTCCGTTTTGAAACGATTTTAAAAAATGAATTTGATGCCACCAATGCCGTGCATCAGGTCCGTGTGGCCGGAATTGAAAATGACTCCCGTCCATATCGGCAGGTGTATCAACCGGGTCATCCGGATGCGGATCCAGAATCGGGGATGGTAAAATTCCCTAATGTCAGCGTGCACGAGGAGATGGCCGATTTAATTTCCTCCTCACGGGCTACTGAAGCAAATTTGGCTATAATTAGAACCGCGCGTCAGATGGCGATGCAAACTCTCTCCATTGGCAAAGGTTGATAAGTAACTTTAAAGAAAGCAGACTATTATGGTTCCGGTTCAAATGAATCCCATGGCAACACAAGGACTGACGGAAATGTACCGTCAGCAGCGTGCCATGATGGAACAGGCCCGTGAAATCCAGCATGCTGCCAAGACGGGGCAGGTGGAGTCTCCTCAATCCACGCAAGCAGTAGGATCAGTTCAGGGTTCAGGCTTTGGGGGTATTCTCAATCAATTTGTGGGAGAGGTGAATGAAAAACAACTCGCCTCTTCGCAAGCGGTTAATGATTTGCTTGCAGGTAAGGACGTGCCGTTGCATCAGGCCATGATTGCCATGCAGGAAGCCGGGGTGGCTTTTCAGCTCATGGTGGAAGTGCGCAACAAATTATTGCAGGGATATAAGGATTTGATGCGCATGCAGATTTAAAACTTGTTAAGCTAACCCCAATCGACGGATCGAAAAATGGAACAACTAAGAGCATTAGGAGCACAATTGATGACCATATGGTCTCAATTGGGTGTGAACCAGAAACTGACCGTGGCGGCCTCTGGCTTCCTCGTGGCTGTTGCATTGGCGGTGGTGGTATTTTTTACCAGTCGCACTGACTTGGCACTGCTTTATGGCGGTCTAGCCCCCAAGGATGCGGGAGATGTGGTGGCTTACCTCGAGGAAAACAGCATTGAATTTGAGGCAGGGGCAGGAGGTACCAGCATTAAGGTGGCGCGTGATAAAGTGCATAGCCTGCGAATGACACTTGCGCGTTTGGGTTTGCCAAAATCTTCTGGAGACGGAAAGGGTTATGAGCTGTTCGACGAGAAAAGTACCATTAGTATGTCGGATTTTGTTCAACAGGTGAACAAAAAACGCGCCATTGAGGGCGAGCTGGGACGCAGTATTGCAATGATTTCTGGAGTGGACAGTGCTCGAGTGATGGTCGTGATGCCTGAAACACGCTTGATTGTGGATGATAACAAGAAGCCAACTGCTTCAGTAATGATAAATTTGAAACAGGAGGGGATGATTGGTAATGAGGCGGTCAATTCGATTCGGTTTCTAGTGGCCAATTCTGTGCCCGGCTTGCAGCACAATCACGTGTCGGTTGTGGACAATTTTGGTAATACGCTTTCAGCCAATGAAGAGGGCGGATCATTTGGGGCCATGGCCAATAACCGCCTGACTGCTCGTAGGAACTTGGAGCTTTATCTTGCAGGCAAAGTGGAGAGTATTCTAACCGGTGTTCTAGGGCCGGATCAGGTTCGAGTTACAGTGAGCGCTGAAATTGATCACGATCAAGTGACTCATAGCTCGGAAGTTTTTGACCCCACCGGTTCTGTGACAAATAATGTACAGGAAAAAATCGATATTACCGGTACTACAAAGCCTTCTCCTGGCGGGATCGTGGGGACGCCGATTAATATCAATACTAGCACCAACGCTTCAGGGAGTGGTTTGGCCAATAATCAACAAAGTAAAACCGAGAATACCATTTCCTTTGATAACAGTAAATCGACCACCAATGTTGTGAAAGCAGCCGGAGAGATTCGTCGACTTACAGCTTCAGTATTGGTGAATCAAGGTGCTGACCCACGCGATCAGGCCGGCATGGAGCAATTAACTAATATCGTTCAAAATGCCATTGGAATGCATGCATCTGGCGGTGCAATTAGGCAGGACGATATTGTGGTTGCTGAAATGACTTTTAACCGTGCTTACATTGCTGAGGCTCAAGCCCAGATGAGTTCGGCTGCCACCAAGGACATGATCAGCAATATCCTAAAAAACCTTCTCTATGTGTTATTGGGAGCTGGGGCCTTGTATGCCTTCGTGAAACTGGTCAGAAGCAGTGGCGAAGATGTGATTCAAACGGGCGTGCCAGTCGGACAACTGCTTGGAGCGGGCGGTGGAGCAATGTTGGCCGCTCCTGGAGGGGTTCCCTTGAGCGCGCCTGATGGTATGGGAATGGCTGCTCAAGGAGCTGCTGTAGGTGGAGGCGGCGGCGAAGCTGGGGCTGCCAAGCCAATTACTATAGAGGGCTCTGCAGGGAGTGTGGAAATTAACACAGACAATATGACTCTGGAGGATATCGAAAAGACAATTGGGGAAGCACGTGAAGGCAAGATCAAACTTTCTGGGGCAGATATCAAACAACTGGTGTCCGCTCGCGACGAGGAACGAGAACGCCTTAAGTTCTTGGCTGACACCGAGGAGGATGTCGAGGTTATCGAGCAGGAAAAACAGAAGCTGATTATGGACTTCGGTTTGACCCAAGACACACCTGAGCGCGTAAATATTGAGGTGCTCCGCGAAATGATTACTGAAAGTCCTGAAACCATGGCCGTAGCGGCGCGGCGCTGGCTGAAGAACGAGGGTAACGAGTAAAAACTACTGAACTTAATTAAGGACAATTGAAGTTATGGCTGGTGAAGTATCCGATAATCTCATGTTGAGGCTAAGCGCATCGCAAAAGCTTGCGGCGTTCTTGGTTATTATGGGGGAGGATGCGGCGGCGGACATTTTAAAGAATTTCGACGATAACGAACGTGAGCTAGTGTGTGCTGAGATGGCCAACTTGCCACTTCTGGATAGTAATCAACAAGGGGCTGTTTTACAGGAATTTACAGAGATGGCAGTGGAAGCCCGCAGCGGCATCAGTGGGTCGGTGGATTTTACCCGTTCGGTGTTGGAAAAATCAGTTGGCCTTTTCAAGGCGGCTGAGATTATTGGGCGGGTAGGAACTGCGCGTACCAGCGTGGCAACCATGCAGCATATCATTGATTTGGATTCGACTTCTATTTGTAACCTCCTTAAGGAGGAGGATGCACAAACAATCGCTCTGGTACTTAGTTATCTTTCGGCGACAAAAGGTTCGGAGGTCCTCATGGGATTACCTGAACGGCAGCGTGAAATTGTCGTTGAAAAACTGGCCACACTGGAATCCACACCCATCGAAGTGGTCGAGACACTGGGTGAAGTACTTTCAGCCAAGGTTGGTGATAAAGTGAGCCGGGCACTTAACCAGACAGGCGGAGAGAAATCGGCCGCCGCGGTGCTGAATGCCATGTCCAAGGATGAGCGTAAGAAGCTTTTGGATAACATTGATGAACGTCAGCCTGATCTGGTGCGATCCATTCGCATGAAGATGTTTACCTTTGATGATCTTGTGCATTTGGATGTTAAGACGATGCAAAAGATTATGCGCGAGGTGGAAGCCGACAAGCTGGCTATCGCCCTCAAGGCGGCAACTACTTCATTGCGCGATGCTATGCTGGGTGCGCTTTCGAAGCGTGCTGCGGAGAATGTTAATGAAGAGATTGAAGGGCTGCCCGATAATCTTTCCATGCGTAATATTGAAGCGGCCCAAAACAGCATTATTGATGTAGTGCGCCAGCTTGAGACCGAAGGTGAAATCTCACTAGAAAGTGATTAATCCATGGTTAGAGCCATCGACAATATCGTAACCGATGCTCCTTTGAGAGATATCCGTCTCTCGATTGGACCTGCTGAAGCACTTTTGCGCGGGCCCGATGACGTGTCGGATATAGAATTAAATGAAGAGGTTCAGGAACAATTTTCAGAGTCCTTTCCGGCCAACGAGGAGGAACTTAATGAGCGCGAGCGGCAGGGTTATGAACGTGGTCGCGAGGAGTCGGTAGCTCAGTATGAGGCGCAAATCCAGACGTTGCGAACTGAGCTGGATCAAAAGAATTCAAATGAATTGCCTGAAATGTTGGGTAAAATTGAGTCCCAAGTCAGTGGAGAACTGAATCAACGCCTTAATGAACTAGAAACTGAACTGGTGGAGTTTGCGACTGAGGCAGCTATTCGTTTGGTGAACGGTTTACCAATCAGCACCAAAATCGTGGAAGCAGCCATTCAGGATGCGTTGGGTCATTGTGAAAACGATGCTGAAGTGGCCGTGCATTTGAACCCGGAAGATTTGAAGCTGTTGAAAGAAGCTGGGTCGGATTTGATGTCTGATTCCCCACATCAACGGCGTGTGCGATACATGAAAGATGATGAGGTTTCCCGAGGTGGTTGCTTGGTGGAAACCAGCTACGGCTTAATTGATGGTCGTCGCGAAACGCGAGAGCGTTTATTGCGCGAAGCGGTTGACGCATGATAGCCAATGAACAAGTTGAATCTCGTAAAGCCACCTCTGGTGTGGCGAAAGTACGTTCGCGTCTTTCGAGTTCCCGCCTTGTGCAAAACCGTGGTCGGGTAACTCAGATGATCGGGTTGGTCATTGAGTCTCAGGGACCTATGGCATCAGTGGGTGAGATATGCCGGATTGAATCACAAGTTACCGGTCAGGGGACCGAGGCCGAGGTGGTTGGTTTTCGCGATCGCAAACTGTTGCTTATGCCCTTGGGGGATGTGCAGGGTATTTGTCCAGGAAGCGAAGTAATTGCGACGGGGCATTCGCTGCGAGTCCCTGTAGGTGATGAGCTATTGGGTCGGGTGATTAATGGACTCGGTCAACCGCTTGATGATCTGGGTGAAATTCCGAGGCAATCGGTTGCCGAGCTAAATTTAAACACTCCACACCCACTTCGGCGGCAGCGCATAACGGAGCCTTTTGTTACAGGCGTTAAAGCCATTGATACTTTTACCCCTCTGGGCCGTGGCCAGAGGATGGGCATTTTTGCTGGTAGCGGTGTTGGGAAATCCACACTTATGGGCATGATGGCCAGTCAGGCTGAGGCGGATGTAAATGTGATTGCCCTAATCGGCGAGCGGGGACGAGAGGTTCGTGATTTTATTGAACGCGACCTTGATGAGGAAGGTCGAAAGAAATCAGTGATTGTGGTGGCTACTTCGAATGAGCCGGCGTTGGCTCGGGTCAAGGGCACGTTTCTTGCAATGACGATAGCCGAGTATTTTCGTTCGAAGGGCAAAAATGTTTTACTAATGATGGACTCTATCACCCGTTTTGCCATGGCGCAGCGGGAGATTGGGTTGGCGATCGGAGAACCGCCAAGTTCCCGCGGTTATACGCCGTCAGTTTTTTCGCTGTTACCACAATTGTTGGAGCGTGCGGGCAATGATGAGTATGGTTCGATCACAGGATTATTTAATGTGTTGGTTGAGGGGGACGATATCAATGATCCAGTGGCGGATGCATCGCGTTCAATTCTAGACGGTCACTTGGTGCTCTCCCGTGATCTTGCGGCTCAAAACCATTATCCTGCAATTGATGTGTTGGATAGTGTAAGTCGGCTAGCTTACGATTTAATGGATACCGGACGGCGTGAATCAATGGGTGAAGCGCGTGAAATGCTGGCTATTTACAAGAAAAGTCGCGATCTCATTTCTATTGGGGCCTATCAATCCGGCTCAAATCCCAAAATAGATCGTTCCATTGAATTACATGATCCATTGAATAAATTTCTGCGGCAAGATATGGGTAAAGGATGTTCTCTTGAGCAAAGTTGGTTGGCACTGGAGGAGACTTTGAGTGTAGGGAGGGTTGAACAAAAAGATGCACCATCGACTCCACAACCAGATTTCGGCACGCCAGATGCTCTGCAACAAACGGGGGGGGATAACTAGTTTTACTCCACCGGCCGGTCAGATGTGACATGAAACCATTTGAATTTAAGTTGAAAACGGTATTAGAGGTGAGGGTAAATGAAGAGACCCGTTCCGGTAAGCTTTATTCTGAATCAAAAACGTTTCTCGAGGAGGCTTTGACACAGCAATGTGCTGTGGAAGAAGCGATAGAAAGTAATCTGATTGCCTGCCAACAAGCGTTTGATGGTCAGGCTGCAACGGGGACACTTGCTCATTTACAGACCGCCTTGCGGGAATTACGCGGACAATTGAGTGAATTAGAACCGATTGTTTCTGAACGCCAAGAGCTTGTGGATGCCAAATGGAAGGAACTTTTAGCAGCACGCCAACGCCGTGAGGCTTTAGAGAAAATGCGCGACAAGCAACTAGCTGAGTTCGAGCAAGGGACGGCTCGTGCCGAACAAAAAAACATAGACGAGATGGTCTTGTTGCGTGAAGCCGGCGGGTTTGCCCAGAAAATTTAAGAATGAAAAAAATACTCTCATCGCGAATGGGCCAGGTGCTTATTAGCTCAGTCGTTGTTATCGCTTGTTTGGCTGGTCTGACTCATTGGGCAAAGAACAAGATCCTGAATGATCCGAGTATTAAGGAATATATTAAGGCTAAGAAGGCACAAATAGACATAGAGAATAACGGTACGGATAACGATCTGCAGTCTGTTGATGATTTGGCGCGTGCCAGTGAGACTCCGCAGAAAAAGAATTATAAAGAGAACGAGTCGAAGCAAAATGAAAAGATAATTAGTGCGTTTGCTGTTTTAAATGGGAATACAGCCCCTGGAGATCTGAAGTTTACTAACCCGAAACTTCCCGTATTGATGTCTGAACTCAACAACAAGTGGAGCTATATCAACAGACGAGAAGCGGAATTGAACGAACTTGAAGCGCATTTGGCTGAGCAGTTGCAGTCGATGCACTGGCACACCAACCAAATCACGCGAAACCGAAATCAATTAAATAAGCATTTTACGGGACGCATTAACCTTATACGCAAGGAAGAAGAGTCCCGGTTGCAAGAGATGGCCAAAATTTATGAGAGTTTGTTGGATCCGGATCAGCCTGAGGGGCCGGCAGTAGTACGACAGATTTTGAGAGCCAACCTGGCTCAGGATTTGAAGCTAAACGCCAAGGTTTTCCGGTATATTTCAGTTACTAACCAGGCGGTTATCATTCGCACCCTGTTGAGTGGCGAGGATGTTGACACAGAACTTTATCAGAACATCATCCAGAATCATCGGAAAACGATGACCGTGGATGCAATTAAACCCGAGGAAAACAAAACCCCGTAATGGAAGCGTCACTACAATCTAATAAGCCGGCTACAACGCAAGATGCTCTGCTTGGACTGGTCTCTATCACTCGCAATCCGGAAGAGACTGGGCAGTTTGACAAGGTTTTCGATGAGGCTTCCCAGAAACTTGATCAGGACAAGAGAAGGACTGAGGAAGAGGAGGAAGAGGAAAAAAAGGTCAAGAAGAAGCGGGTAGAAATTGAAGTAGTCGGGTGTGACTTGGCAGGGATCACCGGGGCTGAAACCGTGCAAAAAGGAAAACAGGGGAAGACGCAGACACCGGGACCTTCAAAGGACGATCTTATTCAAGCCGAGAAGAAGATCGAAATATCAGAGGAGGCAAAAAAAATGAAGCAACTTGCCCGGCAAAAAGCAGTTGCACAGGAGCACAAGGAATCATCCAAAGCAGATCAGAATAAGACCGTTAAATTGCGGGAACAAAACGATCCTGGTAAAGCCTCTCAGAATAAATCGATTCTAGGTGCCCCATCCGCGACAAAATCGCTTCCCACTGAAGGGCAAGCCAAGGGCGGCACACAAGTTGCTCCGAGGCAGGATAGTATGGTTATGCCGGCAAAACAAAATATCCCCAATGTCGAGACTAGACCTGTTCTTGTGGAAGAATTGCGGCCAGCAACAACGGCAGTGGAGACTATTGTGCGGTCAGGGAGCCAACAGGCGCAACAGGATCTGCCTCGCGAAACCTCGAAAGATCAGAGTTTGCCGATTACGCCGATTCAACCCAATGTGCCGTCAACTCCCATTGCTGCCTCGACACAAGCGATGGCCTCACTGGGAAAATCCATTAGCCCGATGTTGGAAAAAATTTGGGATGCTGTGACCACTTTTCGTGTTCGTGGCGAAAATGAGATGGTTGTTAAAGTGCAACCGAGCAATGATACCGAAATGCAGTTGACCATCAAATATGGGGCAGGAGGTGTCGAGATTGAGGCGCGCATGCAACAGGGGGATGGGCGTCAGTTGGCATCAGGTTGGAATGAGCTCCAGCAACAGCTTTCAGACCGTGGGGTTAGGCTCGGGGAATTGCTTTCGGGCAATTCTGAAGAAGAAGATCTTGATTCTGATGCACGTCAGTATGGTCGTCAAAATCAGTCGCATTACAGGCCTGCTGATATCCAATTAGGTGACGAGCAGGCCGACTGGAGTGCTCTAGGTATACCGGCCCGAGAACGGGAAACCACCAAGAGTGTCAAACAGTCCACCGACAAAGTGGAGGAAGCTTATGATGGTTGGCAGAGTTGGGCATAACAGAGAAAGACTTAAAATATGATTTCAGCAGCAGACATACAATCTCAAGTAAGCACTCCACCAGCTCCTTTGGATCGAGTACCCGCCAAAACGATGGGGCAAACTGAGTTTTTGAACCTATTGGTAACACAGATGCGTAATCAGGATCCGCTTAAACCGGTAAGTGATACTGAGTTCATTGCGCAGATGGCGCAATTTACTAGTTTGGAGCAAACCAAGGAGATGGGTACGGATATCCAAAAGCTTCGTCAAAGTTATGCTCTAACTCAAGGAACAGGCCTATTAGGGAAGGAAGTAAAAGTCGCTACAGGTGAGAATGAAAATCAAGTGTTCACGAAGGGAATCGTGACAGACCTTAAAGTCAACAAGGATGGTGGCGTGAGTTTGATCGTGAACAATCAGGCATATGCCCTGGATTCAGTGATCGCGGTAAACGCAGGAACTCTGCAAAACTAAGTAAGAAAGAGAAACAGTCATGATTCGTGCATTAAATACGGGGGTTACGGGGATGCGACAATTCCAGACCAGTCTGGATGTGATTGGTAATAATTTGGCGAATATCAACACCATTGCTTTTAAGGGGGCACGTGCAGCATTTGCTGATACCTTGTCTCAGACTATGCGTGCCCCAACTACAGATACCGCAACTACGTCTGGGGTTGCTGGTATGCAGGTCGGTAACGGAATGACAGTTTCAGCGATTAAAAACAAATTCACACAGGGAGCCATGAAGCAGACGGGTGTTCGCACCGATTTGGCCATTAACGGAAAGGGATTTTTCCTAGTCAAAGACCCTGTAACCAATGAACTTTTCGCTTCGCGCGCTGGAGATTTTCGTGAGGATAAAAACGGCTATCTGGTTACAAACGACGGTTTCCGTGTGCAGGGCAAGAATCA
>CAZHJW010000006.1:22900-36313 GCA_964533265.1 uncultured Pedosphaera sp. | reverse complement strand
ATGGTTCGTTCTCGACGCTGGTCCAAAACACCATTCTCCCGGTTGAAGGGGTGCCAGTTATCACTTTGGTTTCGGATAATGGCGGCGTGCTGCCGATTGAGCGTAACTCCCTCACCCGCACCACCGAGGACCTGACCATCCTGGGCAGGAACTTCCGGGATGCCACAGCCCTTGAAATCATTGATCAAAATGAAGCCATTATTCAGCTGATCTATCCGATCACCGATTACATCATGGATGATGGCCGGATTGTTATTCCCAATGGCGTCATTGGATATGATTCAGAAGGAGTTGAACGGCGGGTTCGAGTATGGAACACGCTGGGTTCAAGCGAACCCAGTGAGGAAGAATTCAGTATCCTCACCGGCCCACCAATAGTTACCTCGACCACTTATGATGGACTCCCCTTTGATCGGGCTGAACCCCTCACCATTACCGGGGTAGGCTTCTTGAGCCGGCAGGTAGGGATGGCCGATACAACCGTCACCTACAGGGACGCTAATGCCACTGTCACGCATGTCCAAATTGCAACGGCAGCCGGGGTTCCCCTGGATGGAAATGCCACCGGACTGGGCAGGATGCTTACTGATGGCAGTACGCTTGGTGGAAGCGTTTCTTTATCTATCCTCAGTGATACCCGGATGATCATGGCGGGAGGCATACTGGGTGCCTGGGCCGATGGAGCCGGTCGCACACTGCGTGTCAATCGCGGTACAACGGATACCATGAGCGCAGCTCCTTCGAGCATGTTCTCGGTGATCTCTACGGTGCCTCAGGTAACGAGAGTCACTTGGGTGAACCTGGCCGATAACAATGAAACCGATATCAATGCGACCAGTGCGTTGCGTCGCGATGAAGCCATCTGGATTACAGGGGTAGGGTTAAATACTACAAGTCAAGTCGAGTTGGTCCGGGAGAATGGTACCTCTTACAACCCACCCATTACCGCCTACTTTACCGCAGCCGACATGGATGATAACGGCAGTAAGCTGCGCCTGGGTAAATACGCCTTCAATTCCACCGGAGCTGATGGTTATGGGCCCGTCCGTTCCAGGCTCAAAGTCAGCAACCTCTTTGGTGAAACATTGTTCGCCTCTGTCGGAACTGTGGCCGCGGGCGCCGGGGCTGACGTCAGTGCCTTCAACGTGAATATTCAGCCTAATGACGGCACAGCTGCGGAGAATGAAATAGTTCTGGTCGATGGAATGCGCGTGGGAGCCCCCTACGGAATCACAGCCAACCTCTGGGACCGTACCGTAACCACGGGTGATGACATCACCTTCATTGGTACCGGATTGAAAGCCATTCAAACCATCGAGATGGTGGATGTGAATAATACTGTCCTGAGCCCGCAGGTCCAACTGGTGCTCGATCCATTGGGCACACCCGGAGTAACAGTGACTGATACCCTAATCCATATTGATACCAGTATCGCTCAATTTACGGATGTCAATGGATCGGATTCTAATAACTCAACCACCTACCGGCGCTTCCGGCTATCGAGTGAAACACAGAATCCGGCTAGGGGTAGCGGAAATCAAGCTGTAACCCGCAACGTGGTAACGACTTCTGCTATTGATGGTCAACGCTTCCTGGTGGGTCGTCCTCCGGTGATCTCTGGAATGGCCGTCATTCACCCTACTACCGGTATTAGGACTGGTGACATGAACTGGAACCGGGATGCCAATGCGACCACGACTGACTCCAACATGACTGTTCTGGGTTACGGACTGGTGATGATGAACCGCATCGAGATGCTTGATGGGCAAGGATCAGTGGTTTCCTCCAGTTCCGATGTCCTGTTGCCCGTACCTGCAGGACATGCTGGAATTGCTGGGGTTGATTTTAACGGTACTAATTTAGCCGTTGATTGGACTGATTGGGTGGATTTGAACTCGAGTATCTGGGTTACAGACGGTCCGCTACTGGATTCATCAGTTGCCGCTAGTCGCCGTATTAGGATCACCACTCCTTGGGGTAGCGTGACTTCTGATGACAATGCCTCTGGCGCATTCACCTTCACTGCTGATCCGGACTTACAAGGAAATGATACGAATAGCTCAATAACCGGTACACTGGTTGCAACCTATGGCGGTGGCGGGTTTAACGCGATTGATCGTTATGACTTCAATACAACGAACCCAACCACTCCTAACTATCTGAACGTGAGTACTCCAGGCACCTGGCAGGATCTGGTCATCAACGGCGCGAACTTCCTGAGTATCAGCCGAATCGGGTTCAGCGATGAAGGCAATATGGTTACATCTACTGATAACGACTCTTTTGAGGTGGATCTTGACCCACGTAATCCTCCAGCGGGGATTACCTTCGCAGCCGATGGCACCAGGATCACGATTACTGGTTCGTACCTTTGGCAGAATGCAAATGCATGGTTGGGCGCCCACGCGGGTAGGACAGATGCATTCCTCTATTTGCATACTATTAACTCTACGGGACCTGATAGTGTTGCCAGCCGTCTTGATGATAATCAAACGGCCGTACAAACGCCGCTGCTTAGAATTGATTCATCCTGGAACGACAACAATCCTTAATATGGACGTACAGGGTGGAGGAAGGGACGGGGTGGTCTTTTAGACCACCCTGTTTTTCGTTTTACACAAACTGGGGCAGGTTCTCAGCCAAAAGATCAATTGAAGCCCAGTCCGGGTTGAATTCTTGAAGTTCTTCAATACTGCTATTGCCGGTGGCCACCGCCAAGACTTTCGCTCCGATTGCTCGGGCACATTCGATATCACGCTGTGTATCGCCTATCACCAGGATTTCTTCAGGCTTAATATCATCCCAGCGTTCCTTGGCCCATGACAGGGCTTCCTGAGCAACAGCATTGCGGTTAGGGGTTTTATCGCCAAAAGCGCCCATTTCAAATTCATCCCATATATTGTAGTGGCGAAGCTTAAGTTCGGCTCCCTTGGAATGGTTGCCGGTAAGTAACCCAATAACCGGGGCAGGTTGTTTCTGTCGCAGAGTTTCTATCCATTCCAGGACGCCCGGTAGCGGGGTGGTGTTATCGGTTGGCAAGAAATGGCTTAATCGCTCCAGGTAAGCCTTAAAGAACTGTTCCACGTTGGCTTCAGTGATCTCAATGGAATTTTGATTGAATATAAGCTCCACCAAGGCCCGGTCTGTGCGTCCGGCAAACGTCATGCCTTTGGTCGCCTCGGGAAGGCCATATACCTCCGCGGAGGTCTGGGCAAAGGCTTTCACCCCGGCCCCTTCGGTGCTAATGAGGGTGCCATCGATATCAAAGAGAATCAGCCTGAACATGGGGCGCGTGAGATAACCTGCAGAACCAAGGTGGGTCAATTCCCGATGGTGAACAACCTGTAAGAGCCCCTCCCTTGACGCCTTTAGATTCGCTCGCTATTTTCAACCGAATGATAAGGAGTATTATCTGTATCTTAACTGTTATGACTGTCGGGCTGGGGTGTCAGGCTGGTAAATCAGGTAAATCAGGTAAGTCGACTAAGGAGCGAAGAAATCCTTTTCGCCTCAAGTCAGACAATAAAAACCGGGATAGTGAACACGGACTGAAGTATTACGAGGGGATTGGGTGGCGTTATATCAAGCCAGGTCTTGATGTGGAGGTTTTAACCTATACCAATACGCAGCTTTTGGAATACGCGCACAAGGCCATGAAGGAGGAACGGTATGATGACGCAAAATTTGCCGCGAATTATTTTATTCAACGAACTCCCGGTGCTGATGATGTGCCTGAAATGCGCCGCATTATAGCCGAAGTCTTCGAAAAACGGGGGCTGGAGGAATACGCTTTTAAAGAGTACCAGAAACTTTTGAGTTCACATCCCGGCTATGAAAAGACAGACGAGGTGATTCAGGAAATGTATGAGATTGCTACCCTGTACTTGGGAGGGAAATCTTTTCGCTGGAAGTTGCCTTGGCAGGATACCCTTTACATTCCAACGGGTTCCTCCATGGCGAAGACCTCCAAATTGTACACTCAGATTGTTACCAATGCGCCCTATGGATTGCACGCGCCTCAATCACAATATGGAATTGGGCAGGCCCATGAGAAAGCTTTGGAAGGGTTTTGGGGTATTTTTGCCAGTTCGAAGGAGTACGGTAAAGCGACCCGTGCCTACCAGCTTTTGGCAGATCGTTATAGCTCCAGAATTGGGGATGTGCCGCGTTCTAATCAGAAGAAAATTGATGAAATGGTGGCTCAAGCCCGTTTTCGAACTGCCGAGCTTTATGAGAAGCAGGCCAATGAAGGCATCTATGATCAAAGCATGGCTGAGCGGTCCATTTCCGCTTTTGGGGACTATGTGGAATTATATAATAAAGAAGGGAACCACACAGAGAAAGTATCCGAAGCACAGGAGCGCATCAACGCGATGCGTTTGGAACGTGCTCGCGGATTAAAGGCGATTGCCCTGTTTTACGAGAAGAATCGGCAATGGGTTGCCGCGCAGACATATTACGGCCAGATTAATCAGACTCTTTTTACCAGTGTTTTGAACGATCCAAAATATCGGGAGGAGGCCCAGACAATTCAGGGATTTGCGAATAAGCGTTTGAGTGAAGAGCTTTTTCAATGGCGTTTGACTGATGCTCTGGAGCAATACGCAGAGGCTCAAAAGGTTGAAAGGAAAAATAAACCCTATACCGCACAGCGCTTGTATAGAAAAGCGAGTTTGAACCTCGATATGATTCCAAACGACATGGAGCGGGCGGCCAAAGCCACCGGGTTGGATTTGAACAAGCTAAAGGATATTAGGGTTGCAGTGCAGAAAGATCTGGATCGCGTCCAGCAGCTGTTGGATCAACGTGAGGTGGAGCGTTCTAAGGGGAAATAGAAGGAGGAAACTGGAGTGAAAAATTATATGATCACGGGTGCTCTTGCGATGCTTTTGTGGGGATCAGGATGTGTCGGTTACGTTGCTGGGCCTACTAATGGTTTGCCCGCCGGATCGCGTTCAGTTCGCGTAGAGTTCTTTGGCAATGAAACCCTCGAGCCACGGTTGGTGGTTGCCGTCAATCGCGCGCTCAAGCGTAATCTCCAACAGGATGGCACCTATACCCTCGAAACTCAAGGAGAGGCGGATCTAGTCGTGAGCGGCCAGTTAACCGAATTTCTCCGTAACGGTATTAGTTACACTCCCGGAGATTCACTGGTTGTACAGGATTACACAATGCAGCTTACCGCCCGGATTAAAGTGTCCGATCGGACCTCCGGACAAGTGGTGTATGAAGGGGACGTGACCGGAAAAAGCACGGTGCGGGTTGGCAATGACCTTACTTCGAGCCAGCGGCAGTCAATTCCACTTATTGCCGACCATTTAGCCCGTCAGGCTACTTCATTCATCGTTGATGGTCAGTGGCCGGATGAGGTGGAAGCGCAGTAAAATTTAATTATATTGCTCGCTTGTGGGAGTTGAAGGAAACTCTCGGCACCCATGAAAGCCGTAATTAAATCGTTAATCCTTTTTCTTGTGTTGATTCATGCCGTTGTGGCTGGTGACTGGCCCCAGTGGCGTGGAATTAACCGTGATGGATTTGTGCAGAGCGAAAAGCCACTGTCGCAACTTCCTTCGAACCCGAAAAAACTCTGGCAGGTTTCTGTTGGTAAAGGACAAGGGGGTCTTGTGATTGCCGGGGGCAGACTCGCGATGTGTCATGAAAAAATCGTGAATGGAAAACCGATGGAGACAGCCGCCTTAATTGATGCCTCGAGTGGTAAAATTCTTTGGGAGACACCGTATTCGGAGTCGTGGCAATATACCAATGTATATGGGCCAGGCCCACGAACGGCCCCTATGATCGATGGGGATTTGCTCTTTTGTCAGAGTGCAAAAGGTGTTCTTGCCTGTATTTCCCTAAAGGACGGTAACCTGATTTGGAGCAGGGAATATGCCAAGGATTTTGGAGCCAAATGGTTTGGAGGGAATGCGCCTGGTAGTTCAGGCACTGCGGCCAGTCGTCACGGGAACAATGGCGCACCGGTAACTGATGCCAAGTATATCTATGCTCCGGCTGGTGGTCATGATGGGGCTAGTCTTGTTTGCCTGGAAAAAACAACAGGGAAACTTGTATGGAAAAGTGGGAGCGACTACGCCGCGTACTCCGGGTTGATGTTGGGAGAGCTGGGGGGCGTCCAACAGATCATAATGGTTACTGCGGGTAACATGAAAGGGTTCCGTTTGGAAGACGGTAAAGAGCTGTGGAGTGTGCCCGTTAAGACCGGTGCTGCCCGCAATATCGTGACTCCTATCTTGCATGAGGATACTGTGACGGTGGCCAGTCATACAGTGGGCACTTTTCAGGTGCGTATTAGTAACAGTGGAGACGGACAGAAAGTCGTGGAAATATGGCGCAACAAAGACGTGCGAACGAATATTACTACCCCGGTTTTGAAGGATGGATATATATATGGCCTTGGTACTTCGCGGGGTAAAAATTCCGAATTTGTGTGCCTGAACCATAAGACGGGTAAAACCATGTGGAGTAAACGTGGATATGACGATTATGCTTCGGTGATCTGTATGGGCGATTCCCTGCTTATACACGGTTCAAGAGGAGCTCTAACTCTACTTAAGGCGACTCCCAATGCTTATACTGAAATAGGGCGCTTGGATGAGGCCAGCCAGTTATCTTGGAACTTTCCGGTATACTCAGGAGGAGTGCTTTATCTAAAGGACGGTATCAAGGAGGGTGGCAATAAGCTTACTGCGTTGCAGTTACGGTGAGATATTTAATTATATAGCTGGTTTATCTCATGAATGCTACCGAGCAATATCTTGAAGCCCAATTGGCGGCCAACGAAGAAGTCGATGTCCCGTTGATGGTTAATTATATCATTCAGGATTCAATTCAGCGTGGAGCCAGTGATATCCATATTGAACCATGGGAAGATATGGTGGGTGTTCGAAATCGAGTGAACGGTGTTTTGCAGTGGGTTGTGGGAATTCCATCAGATCACCATTCAAACATTTGTGGCCGCTTTAAGGTGATGGCAAATCTGGAGAGCCATACCACAGGATTGCCACAGGATGGGAAAGCGTCTCCTGAAGAGTTTGGAGGAGTCCAGCTACGTGTATCGATTTTCCCAACAGTTTACGGAGAGAAGATTGTTTGCAGAATTTTTAATCCAAATGCAAAGACGTTCGATATTTCACGGTTGGGTTTTGATGATGTAACTCTGGAGAAATTCAAGGAATTAGCCAGTAAACCAACAGGCTTGATTTTGCTTACTGGCCCAACAGGTTCCGGTAAGACCACGGCTATTTACGCGGCGATTGGATTCATTCTAGAAAAACATGGCAACGCAGTTGCGATTTCCTCGGTGGAAGATCCAGTGGAGCAAAATCTTGATTGGGTAAATCAGTCCTCACTCAATCCTGCGCGGGGTTATACCTATCCGGCGGCTTTGCGATCCCTGATGCGGCAGGATCCAGAGATTATCATGGTGGGAGAGATTCGTGATGAGGAAACCGCCGAGATTGCTATCAATGCTGGTATGACCGGTCACTTGGTGATTAGTACCATTCATTCCGGCAGCACGTCAGGCACCTTTGCGCGCCTTATCAATATGGATATTGAACCATTTCTGTTAGCCTCAACGATCATGGGTGTGCTTGGGGTAAGACTACTTCGTACAAATTGCATGCATTGTGCCGGTCCTTATACGCCTGAAGCTTATGCCTTGGAACAATTGCGACAGTTTGAGGGTGACGAGTATTTACAAATGCTAATTGATCAACAGGGTTTTTATAAGGGTACGGGTTGTTCTGCCTGCGGCAATACCGGTTTTAGCGGACGTTCATCAATAAATGAGCTCTTGATCTGTGATGAAAATGTGAGGGAAGCGGTTATGCAAAAAAAGGCCTCTAGAGACATCCAGAAATTGGCGGTGGCTGCTGGGATGCGGACGTTGTGGGAAAGCGGATTACAGATGGTTGTAGACCGCAAAACGACTTTGGAAGAAACGCTCCAAAAGGTGGCGGCAGACCAAGTCTAAAACTCATTATATTTGTTAAATAGTTTTTACCGATGGTCTCCGGCCAGTACGTCGCGTGGTTTTAATTCCAAATCAAAGGGTTCCAAGGGCATGGGCTGGTCGTGATTCAGGTATTCCTCACAGATGACAAAAAGTCCCTTGGTGTCGGTTGCGCGGCGGATGCGGTGCAGAAATTCACCCGTCGGTTCAATGCCGATACCGATGTAGTTGAAATATTTCTTCATCTTCTGCACATGCGAACGTTCGCGAAGGCTAGGCGGCCGCACGGTTTCAAAGAGATCCTTTAAATAATCCAGTACATCATGGCCTTTGGGAATGAAAGGGGTTTTCCCGTTTTGGGTTTGGCGGATCTGGTGGAAGAGCCAGGGGTTACGGATTGCGCCTCGACCAATCATGAGGCCAGCTGCGCCAGTATCTTCCAGTACTCTTTGGGCTTTGGCTGCCGAATAGACGTTGCCATTGGCTAGCACCGGGCAGGGCAGCGTGTCGACTGCCCGGGCAATATAATCGTAATGCACGCCACTGCGGTAACCTTCATGAACGGTGCGACCGTGGACAGTGAGAAGATCGATGTGGTGTTTACTGAATAAGGACAACAATTCATCAAAGACTGAAGGATCGTCAAAACCAATGCGGGTTTTGACCGTGAAGGGAATTTTGATGGCCTCACGCAGAGCTCCGAGAATGGTATCCACGCGCGCGGGTTCGCGCAGAAGGCCGCCGCCAGCACATTTTTTATATACTATGGGGGCCGGGCAGCCGAGATTCAGGTCAATGGCGGCTACTGAGTGCTGTTGGAGTTCACGTGCGGCGGTCACAAGTGAAGGCACGTGGTTGCCTATCATCTGGGCGATGGCGGGTTTGCCGGTGGGGTTGAGGGTGATGGACTTGAGGATGGACTGATGAAGCTTGAATCCTTCGCGGATGCGGAAGTATTCGGTAAAATAGAGATCAGGACCGCCGTACCGTGCCATGAGTTCCCAAAAAGGCAGATCAGTAACATCCTGCATGGGAGCTAGCGCGATAAAAGGGGCTCGTGCGAGTGTAGCTTGGAATGATTCGACCGGGTTCACGGTATAATTTTCGCTTTGCTTGGCAATAGCCTATGGCTATTTTACGCACTTGGTGCCTGTCCCGTGGTGTAATGGTAGCACAGATGTTTTTGGTACATCTAGTCGGGGTTCAAATCCCTGCGGGACAACCACACTTCTCTAGTCCTCGCTAAAGAGAAACTCCAGATCCGTCTTGTCGAGGCTCTTAGCAAACCCTTCTTCCCCGAGGACATCGTTAATGGTCTGCCGTTTGTCTTGTTGCAGGTTCCAGATTTTCTCCTCCACGGTACCCGGAGCGATAAGCTTGTAGGCGTTTACTGTTTTGGTCTGACCGATGCGGTGAGTTCGGTCAATAGCCTGTGCTTCAACAGCCGGGTTCCACCACGGATCATACAGGACTACATAGCTCGCAGTGGTAAGGTTGAGTCCAGTGCCCGCGGCACGAAGACTGAGCAGGAATATTCCTGCCCCCTCGGTATCCTGAAAGGCATTGACAACATCTTGGCGGTTCTTTGTTTCCCCAGTTAGCATGTGCGTCGGAATTTCTCGAGTGCCGCAATCCTTCTCTAGAATTTTGAGCATTTGTACAAACTGACTGAAAACCAGAACTTTTTCGCCCTGAGCCACCAATGGCTCGAGTAGGTCGAAGAGTGCCTCGGTCTTGCCAGAGCCATAGTCACTCCCCACCAGTGAGGGGTGGCAGCAGATTTGGCGGAGGCGTGTGAGAGCGGCCAGCACCTGCATGCGGCTCTTGGCTACTCCCTTGGTTTGAATGGTCTCCATGACTTTCTCTCGGCTGCGCTTCAGTTCAGCGAGGTAAAGTTTACGCTGCTCTTTATCGAGCTCGCAGTCATGCCGCTGTTCAATGCGGTCAGGTAGGTCCTTGGCCACCTGCTTCTTGACACGGCGAAGTAAGATCGGACGCAGGCGCGAAGATAGACGCTTACGGGCAATGCGACGATTAGCTATTGCCTCTTCGCTGTCGCCACCTCCTGGATCGTAGGCTTCGTGGAAATGTTTTTCATCACCCAGATATCCCGGTTGCACGAAATCCACAATGCTCCACAAATCGAGCAGGCGGTTTTCCAGTGGAGTGCCGGTCAGAGCCAGGCGTATTTTGCATTTGAGTTGTTTGACCGATTGGGTCACCTGCGCACCAGGGTTTTTGATGAACTGGGCCTCGTCCAGCACGATGGCGTTAAATTTGTAGGTCTGTAAGTCTTCTAGATCACGGCGAAGCAATGAGTAATTGGTCACCACGATATCGTGATCTGGAATCTTTGTTCGCAGGCGATGGCGGGCAGAGCCGCTTTCCAGGACAAGCACGGACATGTCTGGGGTAAACTTCTCCGTCTCACGGCGCCAGTTGTGCATCACGGAGGCAGGGCAGATCACCAGTGAAGGATTGGATTTACCGCGCTTCTTCTGTTTCTTCAGCCACGACAGATAAGTAAGGGTTTGAAGTGTTTTACCCAGCCCCATGTCATCAGCCAAAATGCCACCCAGCCCCATGCTCTTGAGATGGCAAAGAAAATCAAATCCCTCGTGCTGATAGGGGCGCAGCTCGGCTTGGATGTTGTCGGGGATACCTTTGGATGGAATCCCTTCAAAACTCTCGATTCGATCACGCAGCTTTTGCGCCTGCTTGTTATCCCCAAAGACAGACAGAGAATCTTCACCCAAATGAGCCGCCTGCTCCATGGCGATTTTCTGGGCGCCGGGCTCCAGCCCATCCAGACCGAGGTCAGCCATGGTCTCCTGTGCCCGTTGCGTTGCATTAACATCCAGCTCCACCCAGCCTTTGTTTGGTAACTTAACAAACCTACCCGTTGCTTGGGCGAGACTTTCCAAGTCTTTCTTGGTGAGTTTGAGGCCCTCTTCTTCCCATTCTGCGGATACCGAGAGCCAGTCAATACCACTACCTTTGACCACCAGCTTGGGTTTAAGGCGTTTGGGCTTAAGGAAAAGTCTTTGGAAAGCGTCGTTGCCCAAGAACTCGGAATCCTCAGGCCGGTCATCCCAAACACTGGCGAGTATATGCAGAAAATTCTCATTGGCATCGCCAATCCAAAGCCCGGGTTCGGGGGTAAACCAGTCAAGTTGGCGCAGCCAATTGATCGCCGGCTCAAGGCGTTCATCTTCCAGGACTTGAGGTCGTTTGGGCTTGCGTCGTCCAGTGGTGATAATTTTCCATTCATGGCCGGACCATTCCCACTGACTACTGTCCTTCGCCTTTGCCTGAAGACGTAGTTCTAACCTATCGCCGTGTAACTCAAAGACAAAACGGGGTTTGGCTTCGAGTGAGTCGCATAGGTTGCTCCAGTCCACATCTCCTCCTTCACGGGTTCGGCGAAGATGAGTGATAAAACGTGTGCTGAGCTTAGTAATAGAAGCGCGCGGGTTGGCAACCCATTTGGTCAATAGTTTGGGGGGTGGACTGTTACGTAGAAAATAAAAGGTGCTGTTCCACAGGACGAGGGTCGGGCGGCAGGCGAAGAAAATGGCCTCCTGCATGGGTACTTCAGTGTCACAGGGTAGGCGCAGCTGGTGAGTGAAAGCGAGTTCGGCGGTGCCGTTCCGGAGGGCAGGCGACAGCTCGGTGAGCTGGCCAAGAAAACGGTACTGCGGTTGATCAACACTGGGTTGCAGGCGGGATTCCTCACCCCAGTGGGCGAGCCATTGCAGGAGTTGCTGACCGGAGAGATAAAGATCGCCATTGCCGGCCTCAGCGGCAAAATTCTCAGAAATCCACTCGATGAATTCCCAGTCTTTGGGACTGAAGAGTTCCTTTTCGCGAGCGGCCCGCTTGGCCAGGTCAGCAAGATTTGCGGGGGTTTTCTTGCGCTCGCCGGTTCGTGGACGGTGGATGAAAAACTCAATCTTCAGGAGGTGTAGGCTGGACTCGGCATCCTCTGGCTCCGGCGTGGACACAGCACGTATGGTAGCAAGTTCTCTCTTGTCTTTCTCTGTTTTGTTGGAGTTCCGGAGTTGGGCGATAGCTGCGTCTGGGTTGGTGACCCATTTGGCCAGCAGCTGGGTCGGCGGGCTGTCGCGTAGGAAATAAAAGGTGTGGTTCCACAGGACGAGGGTTGGTCGGCCGGCGAAGAAAATGGCTTTTTTGATGGGCGCTTTAGTGCCATCGGGCAGACGTAGTTGATGTGGAGTACCAGATTTAGCGGTGCTGGTGCGGAGATCAGGAACCAGCTCGGTCAACTGCCCAAGAAAACTATACTGTGGCTTGTCGATATCCGGTTGCAATCGCGACTCCGTACCAAAATGGGCAAGCCATTGGAGTAGTTGTTGGCCTGACAAGTATAGGTCACCCTCTCCAGCCTCGGCTGCGTAGTGTTCGGTGACCCACTCAATAAATTCCCAGTCTCCTGGAGGGAAGAGCTCTTTTTCGTGCGCCGCACGTATGGTGAGGTCCACCAGATTGGCCAAGGTTTTTTTACGATCACCGGTACGTGGTCGGCGGATAATGAATTCGATCTTCAACAGGTGAAGACTGGAATCAATATCCTCAGGTTCTGGGGTTGCGATCGCACGGATGGAGGCACGTGGTGCGTCGAGATGATTTGGGGCCGGCGGAAACATCCAATTTTCCAAATCTTTGTATATGGCACGTTCTTGTTCAGCTTTCTCAATTTCTTTGAACCGTTTAAGATTGGCAAATTCGGCCAATTCGGCAGGCATTTGTCTTCCAGTACGAAGAAATACAATCGAAAGAGCTTCCAGTCGTTTCTTGCCCTTCACTGCAGCAACATCCTCCCACCAGTCGTCCCCGGGGAAATCCTTGCGGCTCAGTTTTAGTTTGTTGAAGTAATCCTCCAGAAGAAGCCAAGCTCTTTGGGAATCCTTACAGGTGGCGAATAATTGGAGCAGATCTCCACGTTCATCTTTATCTTCTCGAGTGTCGGAAAGTTCCCGTCGCAACTCAGCCAGCATTCCATATGCATCATCCAGCGCCGAAGCGTTAGCATCGTACTTCATGGCTGCTCCGCTTTTGGGTGCGGGCTTTCTGGTTCCTTTCTTACCGCGAGGCATTTTTCAAAATAAATAAACGGAAAGAGTATCCATCGCAAACTAGCGTTTACCCGTCAACACCAAAGATTTTTATTTGGATACTCTAAAATGAGGCTTGAATTTTACATTTATTCACGAAAAACAAGTAAAAGTGAACAACGGAGAGTTGTTCAATGGAGATTATCTACTATTTTTTGAGCCCGGTGAGAGTGCCAAGGAAACTCGCCATACACATCATGCTAACTGTTGTATTCTGTGCCCCCTATGTGGGATGCAAAGGCTTCAATAGTGCGGGTGAGTCGTCGACTAGTCCAAAAGATGGAGTGACGCAAAAGCCACCCC
>CAZHJW010000006.1:0-22800 GCA_964533265.1 uncultured Pedosphaera sp. | reverse complement strand
CGAATCGAAACCTGCCATCCAGAAGCCGGTTGCTACTGGTCAGGGTAAGGTGATGCTTGTGGATCAGGCTTTGGGTTTTTGCGTCATTAACTTTATGTTTGTGGCGCAGATGCCGCCTTCAGAACAACGCTATTTTGTCTACCGAGGGAATCAGCAGGTTGGTGAAATTCTCACCACCGCGCAGACTGATGAAACCTTTTTGGTAGCTGATATCAACAAGGGGGACATCCGTGAGGGCGATTCAGTTCGTCCTGAGTAACGGATGGGTGGAGAAGGGCCCCGGAGGGTAACCTCTGGGGCTCTTTTTTGTTTTTACGGATCAGAAAAAAATTACTGTTCGGCCGGTTCAGGTTCAGGCGACTGTGACTTCTTCTTGTAGGGAGAATGTAGGTTGAAATAAATGCCGCACATCGGCTTTTCCTCTTCATCCGCTTGGCTGAGAATGATGGTGACCTGATTATCCAGTGCAATCCCGTGTCGCATGCCTTCCCCCCGTGTTTCGTAAGCACGAATGGACTTTGCAACCAGGCTCTCCAGTGATGCCTGACAATCCTCAGGCGATTTATCAAGGCATACAATATGTAGATCAAAGGCTTTTAGAGCAGCCTCAATCTCTTCAGTGAATATATCGGGCGTCAAATCCATTGGAGGGCGAGAGTGGACCATAAAGGTCGGCATAATGCACTCCTATTCTTTATTAGCTCTCGCGCGCGGTCCAAAGAGGGCTGTACCTAGGCGGACTAGAGTAGCCCCTTCTTCAATGGCGACCTCAAAGTCTCCACTCATGCCCATGGACAGCTCGGGAAGAGGTGCTCCTAAGTTGTCTTCACAGGCATTTTTTACTTCGCGCAATTTTTGGAAATAAGGCCGTGCATTTTCCGGCTGACAGGAAAATGGAGCCATAGTCATTAGTCCATGTAGTTCCAGCTGCGGAAAATCAAAAAACGATTCCATCGCCTTCGCTGCTTTTTCAGGCGTGAAGCCGTGCTTGCTACCTTCGCCTGATACATTTACTTCCAACAGAATCGGCATTACTTTGGCGATCTGTTCGCAACGTTTATTGAGCTCTTCAGCCAAATGCAGGCTGTCCACCGCGTGAAGCATGTCGAAAAAGGCAACTGCATCCCGGCATTTGTTGGTCTGAAGGTTGCCGATGAAGTGCCAGCGCAAATGCCCCGGACAATCGGGGATTTTCACCTTGGCCTCCTGCACGCGGTTTTCACCAAAGAGGGTGAGTCCGCAATCCACAGCTTCACGAATAATGGTGGAAGAAAACTTTTTCCCCACGGCCACCAGCTGCACTTCTTCAGTCGAGCGGTTGCACCGCTCACAGGCTGCAGCAATACGTTGCTGCACTTGGGCTAGATTCTCAGCAAAGTTGGCCACAGGGCGAAGTTTATCGAACACATTGGGTCGTGAGTAGTGTTTTCGTGACTCTAGCCCCTATTCTTTTCATCTTTTTTCGCATGCAATATTGGCTGGTGAAGCAGGAGCCGGAGAAATATCCTTGGGCACAGTTTGTGAAGGACAAGGGGACTTATTGGGATGGAGTTCGAAATTATCAGGCACGGAACAACCTGCGTACCATGAAAAAAGGTGACTTAGTGATGTATTATCACAGTGTAAGTGAAAAAGCAGTGGTGGGCGTAGCAAAAGTGACTACCGAAGCATATCCCGATCCTACTGCCAAGGAGGAGGGGTGGAGTGTGGTGGATCTGAAGCCTGTCAAAGCAATGGTTGAATCTGTAACACTGTATCAAATCAAGACTGATCCCAAACTGGTTGATATTGCATTGATCAAGCAAAGCCGCCTATCGGTCTTGCCCTTGTGTGTAGCTGAGTTCAAACGTATCCTTCAACTGGGTAAAACGAAGGTCTGATTACAACCTTACGAATGGTTTGCTCTGAGGAGCTATTCCACTACACTCGACAGAATGTTGGTTGAAAAAATCGGTTCAGCTCCGCCTCAAAATTGGCAGGAGATTTGTGGGCCCATTCAACCCTTTCTTGATGAAGTTTCCGAGCAGTTGGAACAGGGAATTAATTCATTTGATCCTCAAATTGTCACTTTCGTCCAATATGCATTGGGTAGCCGGGGTAAACAATTGCGCCCAGGTTTAGTTGCTTTGAGTGCACGAGCTGCGGGGGGGATCAACGCCGAACACGTAAATGCAGCGGTTATTATTGAAATGGTCCACTTAGCCACGCTGGTGCACGATGATGTGGTGGATGGAGCGGAGGTGCGCCGCAACCGACCGACATTGGCTGCCAACTGGGGGAATAAAGTTTCCGTTCTGGCTGGTGACTGTCTTTTTGCTGAAGCCCTTAGACTTGCAGCGTTGCTGCCGACAAACGAGGTGTGTGAATTGGTCAGCCGTTCGGCAAAGGAAGTGTGTACAGGTGAGATACGCCAGACGTTGCAGAGAGGAAATTTCCAACTAAGTCGTGAGGAATATCTGGAGCTAGTACGGATGAAGACAGCGGAGCTTTTTGCCTTGGCCTGTGAGCTGGGCGCCCGGTTGGCAGCACCTGGGAAACCTGTGATTCACAAGGCACTACGTGAATTCGGGCTGCAACTGGGTATAGCCTATCAGATTTATGATGATTGCCTGGATGTGTTCGGAGAGGAAAATCGGGCGGGTAAATCTCTGGGCACGGATCTGGCGACCGGTAAAGCAACCTTGCCGGTTTTGATTGCCTTGGAAAGGGCAGATGAAATCGAATACAAAGCTTGGCTCTCCATGCTCAAAGAAGGCGGAGCCCAAGCTGACACGATTCGTGAAGGTCTTGCGTCTAGAGAGATTCCCGCTGCATGTCGGGTTGTGGTGGAGGGCTATATTGGGCGTGCTAATAATTGTGTGGAAGGACTTCCGTCCGCCAACACCTTGCATGGCCTCTCGGATTGCCTCATGAATCAACTTGCTGTATTGACTGAGTAGGTTGGTGATCAGAGTTCTTGTCGTCTAAAAACATACTTTTCATTACGCAACGATTCCAGAGTGATCATAAGAGTGCTCGGATATAACTGAATGGAGACCGGGCTCGTCGCTTTCCCTAATACAAATTTTGTCTGGAATATACCCGATGGCCGCGCTTCCCAAGAGCCGTAGGTTATGAGTTGTGAGTAATCACTAACGTTTCGAGGGGGTAGGCTGGGGATAAAGTCGTTGGTGGTGGCATGAGTGCTATTTTGTGCGACTCGCACTCCTAGGGCTCGTTTAGGGAAAGTTCTGCCCTCAAGATAACAGTAACCATCCGAAAAACTCAGGCTCAAATGTTTTCCGATAGAAGAAAGGTACTCAAGAAGTCTTTGTTCTTCACGTTCATTCATCTTGGGGTACTGCGACTTAAATTGCTGCAATGTATTGTCTGGATCGAGTTCCCAGCGACCAAGAATAGGGGGCCGCCCCTGTTGTTGGAGGATGGCTATATTGTATTGCCTTGATTTTCCGCTCTCAAGAAACTGTCTGAGATCTCGAAAATCCACCTGCGTCAACTGCGCCTTCAAGGCATCGTCTTTCCATGCAGCCGATAGTTCTTGATGGTTGAGTAGGTAAGTGAGATTGGTGCGCGTGTAGAGGCCCATAAAAAAAGTGTTGGTAGTCCATACATGCATCAGAGCCATGACGTGTCGGTTGTAAGCTGCATCGACCAGCCCTGGATAGCCCAATAAACGTGAACGGAAACGGTTTATGTGTTCCAAATTATTGGTGCTAAAGTTGTTATAAGTTAATGCTGCTATGTCGGCCGCAGGGTAATAGTCGGCGGGAGCTGGGTCAAAAAGTCGGGAGGTTCGGTTTAGCCCTAGTGAACTCAAATCACGATACAAACGTCCGCAGAGGCGGTAACCTAGTGGGTCATTAGCAGGGTGGGTAGGCTGGACTTTGGCGATGAGGTAACCAAAGGGCAAAATAACTCCACAGATTAACACGTAATACCAAATGCCCAACATGCCGCCACAAGTCAACCCCAGTGTGGCATTAAGCTTTTCCCATTTCTCATGTTTGAGAGTGTCCCATTTATATTTAAGATCCAAGGTCACTTTTTTATGTAGGAAATGCACTGAGATGGAGAAGAAAATTGTAAGGAATCCGAAAGCGGGAACGGCTCCAATTCCTAAATCATGCCAGATTGGATTCGATGGCAATAGAAAAGCAGGCATCCAGTTTCCGAGCAGAGGAGCCAATAACCAGGCGATGATCGAACTGATGAAAAGCATGCCCACCCGCAGGCCATCGGTTGACATGCCCAATAAGGCCCACGCACCGATTACCAGAATCGCTAGTAACAGTGCTGAATCGCCCGGGAATAAGGTAAGGGCCATCACTCGGTAATAGTATGCAGAGCTTCAGCTTTCTTGCACCAAAATTTGATTAATATTGAATGTTGTTTGCCGGCACTATTTGCGGTAATCGTTTCGAATTGTAAGGAGGGAATAAAAGTCCCATTTCTACTAAAGCACAGAACCAACGAGTTTCATGCCGATGGAAAACAACGTATCATGTGAGGAATCTCAGCCAGATCGGCGGGATTTTATTAAAGGGGCTTCGTGCGCCATTGGTGCAGCCATTGGGGCGGTGCCGATGGCCGCGGGAATACGCGTTGTGCTTGATCCCCTTAGCCATCGTGAGAATGGGGGTGAGGGAGAAGCCGAATTCATTCGGTTGGCAGAATTGACTGAGCTGCCCGGGGGCGAGCCGAAGAAGTACGCTATCGTGGAGGATAAATCGGACAAATGGAGCCGGTATAAGGATGTGCCAGTAGGAGCGGTATATTTGCTGAAGAAAAAGGTTGAGGAGGGCAAGGATGCTGTCATCGCTTACAACACGGTGTGTCCCCACCTCGGATGTTTTGTGGATTATCGTGAAAATGAACAGGATTTCTTCTGTCCATGCCATGACAGTCAATTTTCTCTTGATGGAGAACTTACCAAGGGAGTGAGTCCGCGTGGAATGGATACGTTGGAGGTGGATGTTCGCAATGGATCGGAGGTTTGGGTTAAGTTCCGGCGTTTCAAGTCCAATACCAAGGAGAAGATTGCCCTTTAGCGTCCCCTCTTCACAATCGCATGAATCTCATCAAGCAAATTTACGATTGGCTGGACAACCGGACCGGTATCCGGGACCACATCCGAGAAGGTCTTTTTGAAAATGTCCCAGGGGGTTCTCGCTGGCGATACGTGTGGGGCAGCACACTGACCTTCACGTTGATGATTCAGTTCATCACCGGCATTTTTTTGTGGATGGGATATGCCCCCAGTGGCCAAACCGCGTGGGAGAGTGTGTATTACATTAATTATCACATGACCGGTGGTCACTTCTTGCGCGGTTTGCACCATTGGACAGCTCAGGTGATGACCATACTTCTGGTGTTGCATCTCATGCAGGTGGTCATTGACGGAGCTTACAAGGCTCCACGTGAGGTGAACTTTTGGTTTGGTGTGATTCTACTAAAACTCACCTTGGCACTTTCGTTAACGGGTTATTTGCTGCCTTGGGACCAGAAAGGGTTTTGGGCAACCAAAGTTGCTACAGATATCATGGGGGGAACGCCAATTATTGGCGATCAGCTCAAGCTATTAGTTCTCGGAGGCGCGGATTATGGTCACCACACCTTAACGCGATTCTTTGCTCTTCATGCGGGCATTCTGCCCGCCAGTGTAATTGCCCTTACGGCCGGTCATATTTATCTTTTTCGACGGCATGGCATTACACCGAAAAAACCGCTTAAAGGTTCCGATGAATTCTTTTGGCCTGAACAGGTTCTCAAGGATGCGGTGGCTTGCTTGGCGGTACTCGTTACTGTGCTGATTTTGCACTTCTCCTTTGAGGGGGCGCACTTGGATGCACCGGCTGATCCTTCCACAAACTATCCGGCCCGGCCAGATTGGTATTTCCTCTTCCTTTTTCAATTCCTCAAATATTTCCCAGGGCATTGGGAGGTGCTGGGGGCGATTGTGCTACCGGGTATTGCGATGACCTTGATTTTCCTTATGCCCATTATTGGTAAGAGTGAGAAGGGGCATAAATTCAATCTGGGACTACTCTTTGGGATTTTGACATTTGCTGGCGTGCTGACTTATGTGGCGGTGAGTCAGGACCGAAATAACCCGACATACATTGCTTCAAAAACACAGGCCGCCCGTGAAGCGAGTATCATTAAAGAGATGGCTTCTCGAGGGATACCGCCAGAGGGGGCACTGGCATTACTGCAGGGTCCTAAGCTTTTTGCTCAACATTGTGCCAGCTGCCACACCTACGGTGGAGAAAACGGACTGGGTAACAAAGTGGAAGATTCCAGTGCCCCAGATCTCAAAGGCTTTGCTAGCCGCGAGTATCTCACAAACTTACTACACCCGAACCGGTTCACTTCAACTAAGTTTTTTGGGAACACCGCACACGCTAAGAAGAGTAAGATGCAGAAATTTCTTGAGGATGAACTTGATGGTATTGATGATGACCAAGCATTACGTAAGGAAGTCGATCAGTTAATTAAAGCAATCTCTGCAGAAGCTAAATTGCCAAGTCAAGTCAAGTTAGACGCAGCAGATAAAGCGGCCATTGAAGAGGGTCGAGAATTATTCTTCGAGGATGGTTTTAGCTGCGTGGATTGTCATGCGTTGGGTGATTGGAATTCTGATGACTACTCTGCACCTGATCTCACTGGCTATGGCTCGCGAAAGTGGCTGCTAGATATTATGGATGACCCGGCACACGAACGCTTTTACGGCAGCAAAAATGATCGGATGCCCGCATTCGGTAAGGACGAGAAATTGACCCGCAAGCAAATGGAGCAGATTGCCGACTGGTTGCGAGGCGAGTAACGAGGGAGCTTGCAGGTCGGTTCAGCTAGCCATATGGACTTGCTAACAGCTGATAGGATAATTATCCCCCGATAATTGCACTATTCACCTAAATCACATCCTTCAGCAGTATTTTGATGTGAATATTCTTATGTGAATTGTTTTTTTACGACGAAAAGAGGCTAAAAACAGTGCTCAAAAGTTACACCTATGTTTCAGAGGTCTACTTTACTCACAATCTGGCATGAAATGTATTGACTCTATTTCAGGATACCCCAATATATCGCGCAGTTGATTTAATGGTCACACTACAGGTTGTGTATATGCTGGTAAATAAGCTCCATAACAAACTGTGTGATTTATGTGAATAACAACCTGTTTTCTCGTTAAAATGAGGCTATTTAAACCCCGATTCGAGTGTGAGTTCCTTCGCGGAAATTTCGTGCTGAAACGGTTTGATCAACGAGTCCTGCACGAGCGTGCGGGCTGCTGCCAGGCCAAGGCAGCGGGAATGGTTTAACCCAACCTGAACCCACCCACGGGGCACTAAGCACCGGCTTGTGCTGCCCACTTGCGAATGAGCGGTTTGGCTAGCCGCGCAGATGACGGAGATATTAAGTAGATGATCAATGAGCAGCTCGATGGCCAATTGCGGATGGCCACACTAGACCCACTCGAAGGTAAACAGTTTCAAGTACGCAAACGGGATGGGCGCGTAATTGATTTTGACGAGACACGAATTTATCTAGCCATTGAGGCGGCTTTGAAGGCGGATGTTGAGTTGGCGGACGATGTTCAGGCCTCCGAAGAGATGCAGGCTGATGCGCAACGCCTTACCAATGAGGTAGTCGAGAGGAGTCTAAGCCGTGTAGTAGAGGGCCAAGCACTGGAAATCGAGCGGATTCAGGATACGGTAGAAGATAAATTGATGGAGCTGGGATTCCGAGGCGCAGCCCGCCGGTATATCGTTTACCGCGAGGAACGGCGTAAGGCTCGTGCTATCCGCGGTGACCGAACCGTGGATGGTCAGGCGCAGGAGTTGATGTTTGTTACACTCCCTGATGGAGGCAAGGAGGTGCTCGATTCTAACCGCCTCAAGCGTGACATCTACGGTGCCTGTCGCGGGGTGGAAGACAAGTGTCAGGCTAATGATCTCTTTGATGAGACTATGCGCAACTTGTATGACGGGGTGCAGACCACAGAAATCGACAAGGCCATGATCATGTCAGCCAAGGCTCGCATCGAGAAGGAGCCAGCCTACACCTACGTGGCTGCGCGTTTGTTGTTAAACCAGATTTATGAGGAAGTGCTTCCAGAATATGATTCACATTCGGACCTGCAGCAGGTGCATCGGGATCATTTCCGCGAATACCTGCATCAGGGAGTGGCTGCTGAGCGGTTGTCGCCGGAGTTGCTAAAGTTTGACCTCGATAAGCTGTCCGCCACATTTGATCTCGAGCGAGATCAGCAGTTTGCCTACATGGGTATTCAGACCATTTACGATCGCTATCTCATCCACATCGGCGGTACGCGTATTGAGACGCCTCAGTATTTTTACATGCGCGTCTCGATGGGGCTGGCAGTCAACGAGGTAAATAAAGAAGAACGGGCGATTGAGTTTTACAATACACTCAGCTCGTTCCGGTTTATGTCCTCCACTCCCACACTTTTCAATGCGGGAACACTTCATCCGCAACTATCCTCCTGTTACCTGAGTACGGTGGATGATGATCTTGAGAGCATCTTCAAGCTTGTAGCTGATGATGCCCTCCTTTCCAAGTGGGCGGGAGGTTTAGGTAATGATTGGACGAATGTCCGTGCCACAGGTTCGCACATCAAGGGAACTAATGGAGAGAGTCAAGGCGTGATTCCCTTCCTTAAGGTGGCCAATGATACGGCGGTTGCCGTAAATCAGGGGGGTAAGCGCAAGGGAGCAATGTGTGCGTATCTCGAGACGTGGCATCTGGATATTGAGGATTTTCTGGAGTTGAGGAAGAACACCGGGGATGAACGGCGACGTACCCATGATATGAATACGGCAAACTGGATTCCGGATTTGTTCATGAAGCGCGTGAAAGAAGGCGGCAAATGGACCCTCTTTAGCCCGAGTGACGTGGAAGATTTGCACGATCTCTACGGTTCGGCGTTTGAGCAGCGTTATGAAGAATACGAGGCCATGGTTAAGGTCGGGGAGATTACACACTTCAAAAAGGTAGAAGCTGAGGATCTCTGGCGGAAAATGCTGATGGTTCTCTTTGAGACTGGTCATCCTTGGATTACCTTTAAAGATCCCTCGAATGTCCGCTCGCCGCAGGATCACATGGGCGTGGTGCACAGCTCTAATCTCTGCACGGAGATATTACTCAATACCAGTGATGAGGAAACGGCTGTCTGTAACCTCGGCTCGGTGAATCTTACGGCGCATATCCAGGGAGGTGAGTTGAATGAGGAGCTTATTGCCCGGACCGTGCGGACAGCGATCCGGATGTTGGACAATGTGATCGATATCAACTTCTATCCTACACCTGAGGCTCGTAACGCAAACATGCGTCATCGGCCGGTGGGAATGGGTGTGATGGCCTTTCAGGATGCACTCTATAAATTACGTGTCCCCTATTCGAGCCAGGAAGCGGTTGAGTTTGCTGATCGCAGCATGGAGATGATTTCCTACTACGCGATTCTCACCTCCAGTGAGCTGGCGGCTGAGCGTGGAGCCTACGAGAGCTATCAGGGATCCAAGTGGGATCGAGGGTTGCTGCCGATTGACACGGTGGATCTGCTGGAGAAGGAGCGGGGAGGTCATTTGACGCTAGATCGCAGTTCCAAAATGGATTGGACACCGGTACGCGAGTCCATTGCCAAGCATGGGATCCGTAACAGCAACACTATGGCGATCGCACCAACTGCAACCATTGCCAATATTATTGGGGTGAGCCAATCCATCGAGCCGACCTACAAAAATCTCTACGCCAAGGCGAATCTCTCCGGTGATTTCATCGTGGTGAATGATTACCTTGTGGAGCAACTCAAGGAACGCGGTTTATGGGATGGGCAGATGGTAGAGGATTTGAAGTATCATGATGGTTCTGTGCTGGAGATGGAACGCGTGCCTGATGACCTGAAGGACATCTTCCGCACCTCATTTGAAATCGATTCCAAATGGCTGATAGCCTGTGCGGCTCGCCGCCAGAAGTGGATCGATATGGGCCAGTCGCTGAACTTGTACTTCGACCTAAATCGGGTGACTGAGGGGCAGAAGACCGGTCGAGCCTTGAGCGACATGTATTTTTTCGCTTGGGAAGCGGGCCTAAAGACAACCTACTACCTGCGCACACTCGCCGCGACGCAGATAGAAAAGTCGACCGTGGATATCAACAGCTATGGAGTGCAGCCCAAGTGGATGAAGAGCAAATCTGCATCCAGCGAACTTACCCAAGCATCGGCGGATCCCAAGGCGTGCAGTATCCTCGACCCGGAATGCGAGGCCTGCCAGTAATTTAACCAACCATTAAACCAACCAAGGAGGAAAAATATGTCTTGTTGCAACGTCACAGACCAGCGTCCGGAGGCACGCGATCTTACCAAGCGCATTAATGTGGATGACAAACGCCTGATCAACTGCAAAGCCGTGGATGTTAATCAGCTGATGCCCATCAAATATGACTGGGCCTGGGAACATTATCTCAACGGCTGTAAAAACCAATGGATGCCTGATGAGGTGCCGATGCAGAAGGATATTGAGCTGTGGAAATCCAACAAGCTCAGTGCTGATGAGCGGCAGGTTATTATGCGTAATCTCGGCTTCTTCAGTACAGCCGAGAGTCTGGTGGGTAATAACATCGTACTTGCCATCTTTAAGCATGTGACCAATCCCGAGTGTCGCCAGTATCTGTTGCGGCAGGCTTTCGAAGAGGCCATTCACACACACACCTTCCATTATATTTGTGAGTCGCTGAATCTTGATGAACGTGAAGTATTCAACATGTATCACGAGGTCAGATCAATCAGTGATAAGGATAACTTTGAGATGAAGTTCACCAGCGATATTATGCAGGAAGGTTTTAGTACTGATACTACTGAAGGAATCCAGACATTCCTCAAAAATCTCATCGGGTTCTATGTGGTTATGGAAGGAATCTTCTTCTATTCAGGCTTTGTGATGATTCTCTCCTTTCACCGGGGCAATCGCATGACCGGAATTGGCGAGCAGTTCCAGTATATCATGCGGGATGAATCCATCCATATGAACTTCGGGCTCGACCTTATCAACGGAATCAAGGCTGAGAACCCCGAGGCATGGACGCCTGAATTCACCGCGGAAATTGATGCCATGATCGAGGAAGCTGTGGAACTGGAGATTGCCTATGCACAGGACTGTCTGCCGCGCGGCATCCTTGGTCTGAATGCCGGTCTCTTTCGTGAATACGTACAGCACATTGCCGACCGTCGCCTAGAGCGTATAGGGCTTGCTGCGAAGTATGGCTCAAGCAATCCATTCCCTTGGATGAGCGAGACCATTGACCTGGCGAAGGAGAAAAACTTCTTTGAGACCCGCGTGACCGAATACCAGACTGCTTCCGCTTTAAGTTGGTAGGTGGAGAACACACTGCCGCGGCGTCCTTGCGGGGTCGCCGCGGCAGCCCTTAATATCTGAAGGCCTGTTTCAATATAGCGCAGGTCGTCTTCTCTGAATACCCGGTGTATGCTCGATACTGAACTCATTCCTGCCGCTGAAGCGGATTCAAAATGGCTCATGGTTGTGCTGCATGGATTGGGAGACAGTATGGAAGGTTACCGGTGGTTACCCAAGGCACTGGATTTGCCGTGGTTGAATTATTTACTGGTTAATGCGCCTGACGATTACCATGGTGGTTTTTCATGGTATGACATTTACGAGGAGCCTGGGCCAGGGGTGCAAAGAAGCCGTACAGCCCTGATGGAACTGCTTGATGCTCGACGTGAAATGGGATTTCCATCCGGTAAGACGTTTCAGTTTGGGTTTAGTCAGGGCTGTCTTATGACATTGGAAATGGCAATGCGTTATCCATACAAACTCGCCGGCTGCATTGGGATAAGCGGTTATATTCACGAGCCGAACATCGCCCTCAAGGAACTTTCTCCTGTTGCCAAGGAACAGGAAACTCTATTCACCTACGGCACGTTTGACCCAATCATCCCCGCAGACAAAGTTAAGGGCCAGCTGCATCAGCTCACCACCGAGGGAGATCTGCAGGTTGAGGCACATGAATTTGCCAAGGAACACACCATTGCAGGGACTGAGGAGTTATCATTGATCCGCGATTTCATTCGGTTGCGAGGCCCTGCAGCTTGATGGTATTAATTTCCATGGAATGGAGCGAGTCGGTTCCAAGCGTCATTTTAGAGGCGTAGCGTAATAGTTCACGTGGATTGGATCGAACCGGTAGTTTCAATGAACTGCGTAGTTGAGCGATGAGTTCATAGGATAACGTGTCTAGAGCCACTGGATCCCTGCTGAACCAGAGTTCATTTAAAGCCGTGGCAAAGTCCGGGCGTGATTGGTCGCCGTGATGAAACTGACAGAGAAGGGCATCGGTGATGTGTAGTCGAAGCTTGGACTGGGTTAATTCCTCTTTCCCAAGTGTTTCACGCTTCAGTATATTGCGTCCATCGGGCAAAATGATCTGCTCCCATTCGTGTGAATCGCTGCGAATCAGGAGGGCTTGCCCTTTTTTCTCCTCTTTCGCCGTTTCGTAGGCGAGTTTGAAGGCAGTGTGCGCGGGCAAGGCATTATCAGAAACCTTTTGGTAGTAATAAAAGACATTGCCTTGAGTTAGAATCAGATGAAGCGGGGTTGCAAAAGTGGACTGGTTCATTTGTAGTACCTTTAGCCCCTGTCTAAAAACGGGTGAGGGAATAGAACGGGAAAAGGCGATGCGGTCCATTAATTCACCAATTGCCGGATTAAGATGAGGAGTCGATGCCCTAAAACGAACGATATTGTCCGCACTCGAAAGAGCCAGTTCCTGCAAGTGACCGCGTGTGCCACTTTGTGTGTCGGAAATGGGCGGATGAATGCTGATGATGGCACTCAGGCGGTCGGTGATGAGTTTGGAGGTATGGGAGATAGTGCTTGATTTTTCCTTGCCAAATAAGTGGTCGCCTTCCTCCAGATCCCATTGAAGTGCGGGCACGGTGTATGTATCCCATGAACTGTAGCCACTATCACTTGCCCCAGCCAATTGAACACCGAGTTTTTGAGCGATTGGGAAATAACCTGCACGTTTTAAATCCTTCAGTTCGCGGTCCCAAATCACAATCTTGTTCTTGGGTATCCCTGCACGGGTTAATCCTTGGACAACGGCTTCTACGACCACCGGGCGTGTGCCGGAGAGCGTTCCGAGGCGAGTATTAATTTTGAGTCCCACAGTGTCGTTCGTAGAAACGAAGTGCTGCCAGGCAGTAATCGGTGAGGTTTGGGCGCTCAGGTGTTTTACTCCACTTTCCACCATGGCCAAAACCTGTTTGGGATTGGGTTGGAAGTGGCGTGTAGCATCCGGCGCGTGAATTTTAATCACTTTTGTCTTTGGGGCGGCTGTTAAGCCAATGGAGCACAATAAGAGGAAACAAGTGAATAATGTGCGGCGGATTGGTGAATAATGCGCCTTTGCCAAATGTCCCAATTTTGCAAACATGCTGCCTGACCACAATAGGTTTTCCGCCAATGGGGACGAGACAAAAAATTAATTTAATCGCTGCTATAACCCTGATTTGGGCCGGAACCGGTTGTAAACCTCCCGGAGTTCGGGCCTTGTTCAAGGGAGAACAGTTGCTTGAAAATGGAGAGCCCAAGGCTGCTTTGGTGCAGTTTGAAAAAGCTGTGGAACAGTTACCCAAAGAATGGCGTGCTTGGAATTATCTTGGTTTGGCACGACACAGGGCTGGAGATTTGGAAGGGGCAGACGAAGCATATCGTCAGGCTGCGGAAGTTGCCGGAGAGCGGCGACGGTCTCCGAACGATCCGGCGTTTGTTCTATATTTCAATATGGGCCGATTGGGACTGGATCGTGACCAATTAGTTGATTCCGAAAGATTACTCCATACCTATGCCAGCGAGAAGCAGAGCTTTCACTCACTCTATTGGTTAGCCGAAGCCTTTCGTCGTAATGCGCATTGGTCTGAGGCAGAGGCTACACTACAACGCGCGCTCAAGCTGAAGGGTGATTCTCCAGTTGCGTTAAATCGAATGGGAATCATTCAGCTTAAGTTGAATAGACCAGTTGAATCCATTGATAGCTTTAAAAATGCATTGGAATTAAGGAAGGACTTTGCTGAAGCTCAACTCAATCTTGCGCTTACCTATTACTGTTACGCTCCTGAATCATTGCCGAACCGTGAAACATTGGCATTAGAGGCCTTCAAGGCATACATCCATCTCAATCCGGAGCCTAAACCAGATGTTCAGTTAATGGCCGATCAATTAGATTCGAAGCTAAATCCGGCATCTGTGCCTTCAGAGGCCAAAACCAATCTTGTCGCGGACCTGCCGCTCCAGAGCACCAATACAGTTCCCCCGTCGTTCAATGCACCGGTGGTGACTAATCTAGTGATTGAGATTCCGCCGCCTAACAACACTAACGAGACAACACTAGCCGAAATGCCAAGGTCAGCTATTCAACGACCTCAAGAGGTGCCGGCTTCGCCCAAAAACCCTAGCACACCTGTTGCGCCTCCAATAAAAAAGGACCATTCGCCGCAGAAAATGGCAAAGATTGACCCGCCGCAAATTGCTCATCGTCCAGACGACTCTAAGGTCTTTAAGGTGCCTGAGGTGCCCGGAGTGGTTCGATATCGTTACGTTAAACCAAAACGACCGGTGCCAGGCACGATAGAGGATCCAAAGCGATTAAAGTCAATTTTTGCCCAGGCGTTCCATCGGCACCGGCTTCAAGAGCTCGATGAAGCGATTGCGGGTTACCGAAAAGTACTGGAAGAGAATCCTGCTCATCAGCAGGCCTATGTGAATATTGCCTTGGCCATGCAGGTGAGGGGTAAAGTGAAGGAGTCATTGCCAATATATGAAAAGGCTTTGGCAATCAATCCGTTGTCTAAAGTGACTAGGCATGGATTTGCTTCTGCTTTGAATCGGAGTGAGTATTATGTCGATGCAGCACGTGAATTTCATAAGCTACTTGAGGTGTATCAAGATTATGTGCCGGCCCATTTGGGGTTAGCTGTGATTTATTCCGAACATCTTAAGGTTCCCGAGCAGGCTGAAGGCCATTACCGTCGGATTCTAGAACTGAATCCACAGCACCCAGAGGCGGCCAACATTCGTCAGTGGTTATTTAATAACAATCAACGCTAGGGCGGTATGGCCGGGCGCATTTCCCAATCAACCCTCGATCAGATTCGCGCAGCTAGTGACATCATTGAAGTGATCGGTGGCTATTTTCCACTGAAAAGGGCGGGGGGAAACTATGTGGCTCTGTGTCCTTTTCATAACGAGAAAAGCCCGAGTTTCAACGTTAATCCACAGCGACAAATATACCATTGCTTTGGCTGTAATGTTGGGGGAGATGTATTCAAGTTTTTACAGGAATACGAGCATCTGGAATTTATTGAAGCAGTAAGGAGATTGGCCGAACGGGCGGGGATTGTATTCGAGTTTGAGCAAAATCCACAGGCGGAAAGAACGAGGCACCAGAAGAATCGATTGTTGCATGTACATGCGGAATTGGCCAAGCGATGGCATGATATTCTCATGAATGATGACATAGGCCACGCGGCTTGTGATTATCTTAAATCGCGTGGCATTACCCGAGGGGCGGCTGAATCGTTTCAGTTAGGTTTTTCCCCGGAAGGCTGGGAGGACACTGTAAACTGGGCGCGTGAGAAGAATTTCGATCTGAATCTAATGGAAGAATCGGGATTAGTGGCTAACAGGGACGGGAAACGGTACGGGCGTTTTCGTGGGAGGTTAATGTTTCCAATTAACGATGAGCAAGGTCGCGTAATAGCATTCAGTGGGCGAGTTTTGAATAGGGAAGCGAAGACAGCCAAATATGTAAATTCTCCAGAGACAGTTTTATTTCATAAAAGCAGAGTCTTTTATGGGTTAGATAAAGCGCGGCGTGAAATCCTTGAGGCCAAATCAGTCCTCGTCTGTGAGGGACAGCTGGATACGATGGCATGCCACATGGCGGGCATTAAAAATGTGGTGGCACCACAGGGAACCGCGCTTACGATTGATCACGCTCGTATTCTTAAAAGATACACTTCGGAGGTAGTGTTATGTTTTGATTCGGATACTGCGGGGCAGGAGGCCACGGTGCGTTCTTTCGATTCTTTATTGGAATCAGAACTGGCCGTACGTGTGATGAAGGTTCCTTCACCCCATGATCCCGATAGCTATATTCGTGAGCACGGAATGGATGCATTTCGAGACCTCATGGACAAGGCTCTAGGTTTCTTCGATTTTTATTTGAACCATTTGTTAAGCGAGCACAACGTGCAGCAAGAGCGGGGGCAGCGTGAAGTTATTAGGGCAATGGGATTGGCGGTTCGCAAAACGAAGGATGCGGTTTTGTTAGATCGGTGTGCGCAACAAACAGCATTAGCGGTGGGAGCTTCTGCCGAATCGGTGCGAGTAGAATTTCAACGCATCACAGTTCCCGATACTGTGAAAAACAACACGACCAGAGCTCCCGCAAAAGAATCGGAGATTCAAATTGAGATTCCTTCACAACAGGAGCGTTGGCTGTTGAGACTGGCTTTCTATGATCGAGCGTTTAGTGATTGGACGGCCGATTGTCTGGATTTGCGATGGGTTAAGCATTCACAAGTGAGGTTGATTCTCGAGAGGGCCGCGCAAACAGGAGCCTCTAACGAGGCGTTGGTGAGTGACTTGGATGCAGATTCCAGCCGACTGCTTACTGGAGTGCTGGCTGATGCTACCGCAGTTCCGAATCCTGCACGGCAACTGCAAGATCTTGTGACACGATTACGGGACCGTTTTCTAGATCAGAGGCTGTCGGAACTCACAAGGGTGATGGCTCAACCAAATTTGTCCGAGCAGGAGTTGCTGCGCACCTTGGAAGAGCAACGCGAGTTGCAGGAACAGAAAAATGAGCTTTTGCCGCAGGTGCCTTCCAGCGCGGCGGTTTAAAGGGCCTGCCTTCAGCAGTTAATCCACGTAGGATAACTCGTTGGAAAGAAGCAGAACTTGTGTGTATTTTTCCCACGGATTGAGTGGCTTGACTTTACGGGTCGCCCCTTCGAATTCATCAGAAGCGGTCCAGGAAGTTACCATCAGAGATCCCACCTTTTGTTCCATTGTTTCGGCGATTTCCTTCTTGATGCTAACTTTGGGATTCCAGGTGAAATTATCTTGCTGCGCATTTTTTAGCTTAAATTGATTTGGTATGCTTACGCGTAGCTTTGGATCCATTAGACTGCGACTGGTGACGATGAAGTCGATGGTGTCGCCTTTCTTTACTTGGATGCTATTCGCATTAGCCCCTCGTGCATTTCTTCTGACATCTGAACGAAACAGTTCCTTCCCCCAGCGTTCACGAGGGTTTTGAGGGTTGAATGCTCGTGTGTGAAGAATGATGCCAGTTACACCATCCCAAGCATTTTTATTATACCAATCCCGTAATTTGGAATCCAGTTTCTCGAGGCGTTCATCGTAGATAATCTCAGCATCGTCATCCAGGTTGTGTTCCAGACGCCCGGAGACATCAACAGTGGTATCCATGGGTGCAATCCAGCGCCGAATTACAGCTCTTAAATCGGGATGAGCCCCAGGGTGTCCTCCTGCAGCAGTTAGTTTCATTAGGCCATCGGTGCCACGCCAGACTTTTCCATCGGTGATGGGGAAGCGTTGATAGATAACACCATAATTTTTTGGCTTATCAGGGATTTTGCGCCAACTCCCGAAACCGTTGGACCAGACGGTTTGTTCATTGTTGCTTCCCGATCCGGTCCTCAGAGTTTGTGCCTGTAAGAAGCGTTGCCCGAGCTTGGTCTCAATCGGTTCAGGGTCACGTTGATAAAGCATGTTGTAAAGCAAGGCAATTCGGCGGTCGTAATCCTGCACCGGGATGGTCTTAAACTCGTTACGATTTACGATGCGATTGGCTAGATCGGCAACCATGGGGCTGTTTAACATAAAGAGGGCCTGTTGAGATACGGTAGAGGCAAAACGTTTACCGGCTGTTGAATCGGGTGTTGGAAAGTCAAAGGTCTTGAACATTTCGTCGAGATTACGACGGTCGACCAATGCATAAACGGTACGTCGGTAGTTGGTGCCACCACCAGTCAGACTTACAGGTTTGCCTCCCATTTGCAGATTAAGCCTACCGGATACGTTTAACAAACCGTCACGGAAAGCTTCAAAGTCCAACCGACGCCGGTTCATCTTATAGTAATAAAGGTTGTCGGGATCCTTGATGCTGTATCTCGGATTATCGTCACTGGTTTGCTGATAGGTATTAGAGGTGACGATGTGTTTGTGAAGCTTTTTCAACGACCAGCCATTTTCCACAAGATACCAGGCCAGATAATCTAGCAACTCAGGATGTGTTGGATCCACGGCGCGAAGACCAAACTCGTTGAGTGAACTCACAATGCCTTTACCAAAATGATGGCTCCATACGCGGTTGACCGCCACGCGCGCAGTTAAAGGGTTGTCATCAGCCGCGATTGCTTTGGCCAGCTCCAATCGGCCAGAGCCGGTCTTAAATGGCTGCCGGTTTTCTCCGGAAAGAATGCCAAGAAATTGGCGGGGCACCTTCTTGCCCCGTTGGCGAGGATTACCCTTAATCATGATGGTTTCATCACGCGGCTGACCGTCTTCCAGAACCATCGCTCTGGGAGGGGAGCCCGGATGATTAATTTTCAAATCTTCAATCTTGGAAATAAATCGTTCGCGTTCCTTGCGCTCCAACCCGCCATTGCGTCGCTTGATATCATCAAACCGGTAATTACCGGGATGCCCGCGGTCAAAGAGGACGCGTCGCACTTCATCCATATCTCGCGCGTAGCCCTTATAAAACTGTTTGTCGAATTCTACACCGAATCGTTTCTGGGCATCTTCCATGGTCTTAGGAGGATCCATCGGTTCCTTGCTCTGTTTGCGTTTCACGCTGGCGATTCTGTTTGCGTACAACCACTGTTGGTTGGCGGTATCAAACAACGATTTATAACGCCGCATGACATCGATCAGATTACGGGGCAGGTTATTGACCGGAAAATATTGTGCGACAATCGGGTTTATTTTGTTTTTGCGTTTGGCCTTCGGATCCACTTTTAGTAGGGGGGCTAGCTTCTTCTGTGCCTTGGCCAAGTCTGCCCGGATAAACCCGCCCACGTTATTGGTGGCAACGTTGCCGTAGGTTTTCCATGGGCCAAAGACGGGGTCATTTTCGGCCTTACGGCTTAGGTAGCGCTGCCAAGTATCTCCAATATCCGCCTTCAGCTCGACTTTACTCTTGGCATTCTTTTTGCCGGTTCGTTTTTGTTCAATCTTGTCAAGGACCTGCTCAAACTCCCTTCGCCGATCTCGAACGCGTAGCTCAGCCTTGGTAAACACATGGGACCAATACATGTAGGTCGTGGCATTTTGCCGGGAATTGCTGTTGAACTCATATTCTTCCTTTAACCGGAATTGCTCGTGATCCGTTTCCAGTTTTTCCTTCTTCGACTTAAACTCAGCAAAGGCCGGATTGGCGTTGTAGTTGGCAGACCCACTTGAGCCAGCACCTTTCCCAAGATCCGGGATGAGTATGGGTTTATCTTCTTCATTGGGTTCGCGAGAACTGCGGAATACTCCGTAAAGCGAGTAATAGTCCGCGGTGGGCACTGGGTCGAATTTGTGGTCATGGCACCGGGCACAGTAAACAGACATTCCCATAATCCCACGAGTTATGACATCGATGCGGTCATCAATAATCTCATCGCCGCCGGAAACTCTGGGCCCCAGTGTAAGGAATCCGAGCGCAGCAAGATCTCCATGACTTCCTCTTCCTTTCGGGTTATCAGCGGCAATCTGTTCGATGATGAATTTATTGTAGGGTTTATCCTCATTTAAGGAGTTAATAACCCAGTCCCGATAGGTGTGGGCATAGATGTATCGGGACAGGTTACCGCGGCGATTGTCATTACCGGTGGTGTCAGCATAGCGGGCGACATCAAGCCAGTGACGTCCCCAGCGTTCCCCGTACTGTGGACTGTCTAGAAGGCGGTCAACGACTTGTTCATAGGTTTCTTGTCCATTGGCAAAGCGTTGCAAATCCTCGTATGAGGGGGGTAATCCTATGAGGTCAAAATATACCCGGCGCAAAAGAGACCATTTTTCGGCTGGTAGGGAAGGAACCATCTCTTTTTCTTCCAACTTTCGGAGGATGTATGCGTCGATGGGGTTCTTAATCCAGCCCTTGAGCTTGCCGTTGAAAATCAAGTCAGAGGAAGGAAGGGTCGGCTCCTTTACCGGAATGAAACCCCAGTGAGATTTGGCTTTTTCCAAGTCCAGTTCAGTTTTGATAACGCCTGCGGATTTACCCGTTCGCGGATCTGGGGCACCACGGCGAATCCAATTCTCCAGTTCGGCAATTAAAGGGTCAGGCAAGGCATCTTTTCCTGCGGGAGGCATGGGGTCACCAAGATCCTTGAGGCGTTTAATTATCATGCTTTTACCTGGATCTTGTGGCACTACCGCGGGGCCAGAGGATCCACCTGCGAGTGCGCCAGCCTTTGAGCTCAAGTCGAGACTACCCTTGGTAGCTCCATCACCATGGCAGTCGTAGCAGTAGTCCACCAGGATCGGGCGGATCTTGGATTCAAAATATTCCTGATCCGCCGGCGAGAGTTGTTGCGCATGAGCGGGTAGCCACGCAAAAATGACAGCAGTTGCAAGGGTGGTTTTCTTCATCTGGGATTTGAGATTAGAGTAAATTCATTCATGGCTTTATGGTCTTAATCTCTTCAAAGCCTATTATCCAAATGTTTTTGGAACTCTGTCCGTGCCTCCTTAGGCAAGAATGCCTTTGACAGGCATTCCTCCCTGCGGAAGAGAACGGGTAGGTTGGGTAAGTCGAAAGTCTCGCCCGCCCGTACGGAAAGTGAGCTGCTCGTGGTCAAATCCAAGTCGGTCCAACACCGTGGCGTGAATGTCTTTCACGTGCACCTTATTTTCCACCGCGGCCCCGCCGAGCTCGTCGGTGGAGCCGTAAGCCATGCCTCCTTTGATGCCGCCCCCCATGAGAACGGTGCTTAAACCACGGGCATTGTGACTTCGTCCGCCGCCACCATCTTCGGTGGGGCTGCGGCCGAATTCACTGGTAATATAAATCAGCGTGTCCTTAAACATTCCACGCTCCTTGAGGTCATCCATAATCGCCCCAATGGCCGGGTCGAGCTGATCAGCATTGCGCTTTGCGCGCTGGGCGATACCACCGTGCAAATCCCATCCGCCCTGGCGTACTTGGACGAAACGCACGCCTCTTTCGAGGAGGCGTCGGGCAATCAGCATCTGTCGGCCTTGGCCGTTGTTACCGTATTTGGCTCGGGTCTCGGGTTTTTCGCCGGCAATATCAAAAGCTTCACGGGCATCTGTTTGCATGCGGTAGGCAAGTTCAAAAGTGTTAATGCGTGCTTCGAGGTCTCCTTCGGCTTGACGTTTTTGCTTGTGCACTTCATTGAGTTTAAGCAGTAGGTCTAGCTGTTTGCGTTGGTCTTTGCGTGAAGCAAATTCACTCTTAATATTCTTAATGATATCCTCAATCTTTGTATTGTTTGAGTCCACAAAGGTCCCCTGATAAGCACCGGGGAGGAATGAGTTGGTAAAATTGCGTGGATCACCTGCTCCACCAGGGTTCATTGTGATAAAGCCTGGGAGATTCTGATTTTCGGTGCCAAGTCCATACAGGACCCAGCTGCCTACTGCAGGACGAACCTCCTGCATCTCACCAGTGTTTTGCATGTAGGTGGCAGGACCGTGAGCAGGGGCATCAGTATAGGTGGAGCGTACAATGGCAACATCATCTGCATGGCGGCCAATGTTGGGCCATATTTCAGACATCTGTAGACCACTTTTTCCATACTTGGGAAACTTGAACGGCGAAGCCAAGAGTTTACGATTTCCTTTAGCCTTGCCTCCACTCTTGTTCAATTCGGGTCGTGGGTCCCATAAATCCATATGCGGAGCGGCGCCAGCGAGGAAAATGTTGAGGACGCGTTTGGCTTTAGCTGTTTGGGGTGGCTGTTTTGGGTTCAGAGGACTGCCCCCTTTGGACTGGGCCATGAGGCCTTGATCGGCAAGCATTGCCGAAAGGGCCAGAGCTCCAAAGCCTGTGCCGGTTTGTTGCAACCATTCCCGGCGGGTAAGAAATGCGTCTTCTGTTCGGGCAGTGTGGTCGGCCTTGTTGTAGAGATCGTATTCGTAATTCATGGCAAAAAATAATCGTTAGTCAAACTAGACGGCCTTTACGCAGTGGCTGTCTCAATAAAGTACCAGTTTTCAGCAAATTCGCAATGCAATATGGAAAAAACTGGTTTCAAAAACTGAATAGGACACACGTCGAAACGGCCAAGAATGGGTATAAGTTTTGGAGCGTGGGCGTTGCCTTTTACCGGGTGGTGATTAATTTTTGGCTCATGAGGTTTACTGGGTTGGTTCTTGTTTTGCTGGTCATAACAGGCTGCGGGACGGTGAGAGGTTTATCGGGAACCAGCATCATCAAGGTCTTGCCTCATTACTTGGATAACGAAGGCCAACACACTGATGGCCCCACGCTTCTGCACCGGGATGTTTACCAGAGAAAACTTAGGGCCAATCCCGACTTGGTGCACGGTGTTCGGTATGATGTCAACTGGAGAGGCAAGGGGGAAGTCACCCTGCGACTTGAGTTACGCAGCTCCAAGGCTAAATCCAAGCCGATGACGGTGGAACAAAAGGTTGGGACGGGTCTAATTCGCACACAATGGACGCCCATCCTTTTAGATGCAAAGACCTACCG
>CAZHJW010000005.1:29648-41080 GCA_964533265.1 uncultured Pedosphaera sp. | reverse complement strand
GCGGCCCCTCAACCATCCGATGCTTACTCAGAATGGAACTACCTTTATAGGCCCCTCAGGACCTCTCGCTAGCGGGGCGTGGATGCTATCCCTACATCCGGTGCATGATCCGGGTCCATCCGGGCGGACTGGAACAATAACTCTAGTTTTTGGAGGCCAACCTTTTGTAATAAATGTTAACATTACCCGATGTTCCTCCACCCCTCCAACACCCACGCGCCCTAACAGCAGAAAGTCATGCACAACTCTTCAAACCTATTTCAACCGAAGGACGGGCAGAATGGAGGTAATAAAAAGCGGCGTTTATTCCTCTCGGGGCTTTAAGTCCTCTCTCCCTTATAACCGAAAGGGTATTTTTTCCATGCGTGCCCTCTACCCAAATACCAAGACTTACAGCCGCCGATCCTTGCGCCAGTATCGCTAGAACCCCGGTCCAATTTCACTGCATGAAATATCATCCCGCCGCGGTACAGAGCGGCGTTCCAACATTCAGGTTGTGTTTTAAACAATAGGCCGCGTTGTCCACATACTTTTGGGCCCACGGCCTAAGGTCTTTTCGTTCGGCCTCAGTCAACGGCCTAATCACCTTGGCTGGGCTACCCAAGACCAGTGAGCCTTCCGGAATCTGGGTGCCCCCAGTCACCAATGCATTGGCTCCCACCACCGATTGAGCCCCAATTTCGGCGCCATCCAAAACCGTGCAATTCATCCCGATCAAACTCTCATCGCCGATCTTGCACGCGTGTACCACTGCGCTATGGCCGACCGTTACCCAGTCGCCGATCTCACACCCGTATTCATCTGCCAAGTGCACTACTGCTCCATCCTGAATATTGGTGTAGGCGCCTACCTTAATATAGTTGATATCTCCGCGAAGCACCGCGTGGTACCACACGCTGGAATAATCCCCGAGTGTAACGTCGCCCACTACCACTGCTGTACTGGCCAAATAAACTCCCTCTCCCATCGAGGGTTGCCTGCGTAAAAATTGGTCAAGTTGAGGATCCAGATCTCCCATGGCTCTGAGAGAATGACCAGGGTCCCCCGTTTTGTTCCACAAAAAAACCCGCCTGACTGTTTCCAGCCGGCGGGCTACCCAACCTGTCTGTATTGTCTTTTCCTCCTCGTGCGCGGCTTAAGAAGAAATGCCGCACATTTGATAAGACTGTGTTATTGGTGAATTATTCAGGTTTATCGCTTTTTTGGACTATTTTGCTGGTTTTTGCCTGTTTTGCTGGTTTTTGTAGGTTTTGGTGTTCTTGCTTCCTTGTTTCCTACATGATTTTTCCTGAAATTATGCTTGCTGAGATGTGCTCTTTTCACCTACAAACTCCCCAGTTAACGCCTTTTTGGGCGTGGGGTCTGGTTATTTACGCCAAATCCCGAGTTTAATAAACTGCAGTATAAAAGTTAACAACCTATCGCAAAAGGAAACTAATGATGAAAATGAATAAATGGACTATGGCTCTCGCCGCCGCTGGCGTTGTGAGTCTCTCGTCTGTTGCTCAAGCTCAGGAAGCTGCCGCGGGTGCTGAAGCCCTCGCCGCCTCCACGACTTTGAGCGGATATGTAAGTTCAAGCTATACGTTTGAAGGTGAATCTAATGGAGCCCCAATTGGTGCAACCAATAGGGATTCTGACAACTTTAAACTGGACGTGGTCAGCCTGACCTTGGCTTCGGCTCAAGGTGCTGGCGAATATGCCACTGGCTACACCGTACAGTTTTGGGCTGGCCCCGATTCTGGCGCCGCATCCGGATCGTCCGATGCTTCTTTGGAGCAGGCTAATATCGATCTGCGTTTGCCGTTCGGTAACGGGATTGACCTGAAGGTCGGTCAGTTTGGTACTATCGTTGGCAACGAAGTCTTCGATTACAACTCGAACGCCTTCTTCCAGCGCAGTCAAGCATTCGGTTCACAGCCAACTCACCACACCGGTATCTTGGCCGGCTATAACGTGACCGATGATGTGGCCATCCAGCTGGGCTTTGCCAATGACACCGACACCTCCAACATCTCGACCTCTAATGATGATGGTAGTGCGGCCATACTTGGTAGCATAAGCTATACGTTGCCTGATTCCATGGGCTTTGCCGGTGGTACTGGCATTAAGTACGCTACGGTTCGTGACGCAGGCACAAGCGACATCGACAACAACTACTTCGAAGTTAATCTGCCAACCATCGTAGAGGGTCTCTCTCTGCAGGTGACGGCTGACTACGTCGAAAATGGTGCGCTTGATGACGAGATCTATGGCGTTCACGCTGGTTATGCGCTGAATGACAAGGCTACCGTTAACCTGCGTTATGAGACTGGCGTTCGTGACGGAGCCTACACTGGTACCACCGCAGCAACCGAACTCGAATCGATTGCCATTGGTGTGACCTACGACCTGTGGGAGAATGTTATCTCTCGCGTTGAATGGCAGTCTACTTCCACTGACTCTCAGTCGGCGGATGACGACACGTTGGCGATCAACCTCGTCTACAGCTTCTAAGTTAATTCTTAGAAACCTTTACAAACCCTTCCTGGAAACAGGGAGGGTTTTTTTGTGCCTTGATGCGCCGGACTCATTGGCCTTGAATGGAGCCCTTGGGATGCGAGTGTTAATATCCATTGTGCTGACCTGCGGCTTTGGGCTTGCCGGGCGGGCACAGGAAGCCGCAGCGGGAGCGGAGGTGTTGGCTTCTTCCACCACGCTTTCAGGCTATGTGAGTAGCTCCTACCACGTTGGGTCGAACTCTGGCGCCTATCCCTTTGCCCTCGCCCCAGCCAACCGCAATGCCTTTACCCTGGATGTCGTTGGGCTTTCTTTCCGGAAACCTTTGGATGAATGGTTGTTTGATTCAGGTTTTCGTGTGGACCTCTGGGCCGGACCTGATGCCGCCAATCTGGGCACGTCTGCCTCGGGAGATGACGTGCAGCTCCGCCAGGCTTTTCTTGATTTACGTATCCCAATCGCTGATCCACGCGCAGCAGGAGCCGCGCGCAGTGTGGATTTACGCATTGGAGCCTTCGATTCCCCTTTGGGCTATGAGTCTCTGGATCGCCATATTAACCCGCATTACACCCACTCGCTTGGCTTTACCATTGAGCCGACAATTCACACGGGCTTACTGGCAATGTATCCGGGTGTAGACGCTCTTGAAAACGGGGAGAGTGATTACCTGCTCTCGCTGGGCGTGGCCAATTCCGTGGACCCCTTGATTAACGGCGCTCCGGCCAATCATGATCGCAAATCTTTTTTGGCAGGCCTCACCTGGATTTTGCCTGAAGGGTTTGGCGCGTTGTCGGGCACCGCGTTTTCTGCAGGCTACGTAAACGGGCGACCGAGCACGGGAACCATCCCAATCCAAAATCTTTACCTGGCTGCGGGGCTCCCCCTGCCTTCAGAAAATTGGTCTCTTGCTCTCACATACGATGCACGCATGCTATCGGGCCGTGGTAATGATGACTCGGTGGTTGGTATTTATCTTGGCCATCAGGTCAATGAAAAGCTTAACCTAAATGTTCGCGGGGAATTGTATCAGGAAGGCTCCAAGCTCTTCTCTGCTGAAAGTGCTGCTGAACAAAGTGATGGATATGCCCTGACGACAACTGCAGAATATCAACTGTGGGAAAATGTGCTTTCGCGGGTGGAATTCCGGTGGGATCACACCGATTTGCGCGTTAACGGGCGTGTTAATACCCCGTCTTTGCATTTCAACGTGATCTACCAATTCTAGACCCGTTTTCAAGGCCGGATGGCGCGCACCCGGTGGGTGTTGGTATCCCCCACGTAGATGACTCCCTTCGAATCGACAAAGATGCCGTGCAGTCGATCCATCCGGCATTTTAAAGGATCTCCCTCGGGTCCATCCCCTTTTTTCCCGTCTCCGGCAATCAGTTCAAGCCGGCCGGTTTGGCGATCAATCATGCGCACCGAATGACTTTCTGTATCTGCCAAGTAAATATTCCCCCTCGGCCCAACAGCGATCCCCTTTGGTCCGGAAAGTGTGGCTGCTTTCGCAGGCCCTCCGTTTCCTGTAAATCCTTTTTTTCCCGTTCCTGCTTCATGGTGAATGGTGCCCTTCTTTAAATCGAGCCGATACACGGCATTACCTTCACGCAAAGCGAGCCACATTTGATGCCCTTTAAAATCTATGGCCCGAGGCCCATTCAATGGCGTCCCTGAAATTGAGGCTCCATCAGGTGTGGGTTTGCGTTCTCCTGTCCCCGCAAATGTGCTGATGTGCCCCGTTTTCAGGTCCACTTTTCGAATACGGTGATTTCCGATATCACAAATATACAAATCCCCTTTCGGCCCGAACTGGATGCTGTGCGGACGACTCATCTTCGCCAGAAGAGCAGGGCCTCCATCTCCGCTGAACCCACGTTGGCCAGTGCCCGCAATCGTCGCAATTTTTCCGGTTTTCAAATCTACGCGCCGTACAATGTGATTCTGCATTTCCACAAAGTATACGTTGCCGTCTGTGCCCACCCGGACTTCATACGGCTCATTTAGCTTGGCTCTTATGGCTTGCCCCCCGTCTCCGCTATATCCCTTTTTGCCGGTGCCTGCCACTGTGGTGATCTTTCCCCTCACGTCCACGCAGCGGACAAGGTGATTGAAGGTATCGCAGATGTAGAGATTCCCTCGCGGGCCCTTGACCACTCCAAACGGGCCGTTTATCCGCGCTTCGGTAGCAACTCCCCCTTCTCCGATGTGTCCCGCCTTCCCGGTGCCCGCTACCGTTCCGATGGTGGAGCTCAAAACCGTGATCCTTATGAGCAGAATAAAAAGCAGTGGGCGCATGGCCTATTTCTGCCTGCGTTTTCGGCCGCGTGAAAGCCTGGATTTGTTGCGCCAGCTAAAGCCCTTGTGTTAATTTTTTGGATGGATTCGGAAATGCCTCCTGTTTTGCCGCTGGCCTCGCCCCCGACTCACCGGAAATCTCGCACTTGGTTATTTATCGTTCTAAGCTTGGCTGGGGCCGCAGTGCTGGGGTTTCTGCTGATTGTGGGCGGCGGCGCTTTATTTGTTCTAACCGCTAAGGAGCAACCGCTGTCGGCGAATGACAAGTCCGCATTGCTTACCGTTGAGGATGTAGCGCTGTGGGTGGAGGGTTTCTCTCCCAATTTATCCTTGGAATCTTTCTCCAAGAAGAAGTACTTGGATGGTTCCTACGACATCGATTACGAATTTGACGATCCTTCTGAAGAATCCGCCCCGTATGTTATGTGCTCTATCGCGATGGAGCCGAAGGCCTCCGATGCTCTAATTTCCTACAAGGCAATGCAGGCTGGCCTCCATATCGGTTTTGGCGCAGAGGAGGGGGTGGAGCAGGTGGAGCGCAATGACTTGTTTCAGTGGGGAGACTCTTCAAAATTTTGCCTGCTGGAAGCTGAAGGGGTGCCCGTAGGTGTTGTTTTCTCTGCTCGCAAAGAAACGCGCGTCTTTTTGATTTCCATTTCTGGTGTTTATTTTGACGATTCGGCGGCGATTGAAGAACTCCTTGGCGAAAAGCTGCGCGCTTTGGAGCGGCTTCCTGCGCCATGATCTTGCTGTTTTATTTTCCTGTGAATACGGTTTCTTCGCCGTTCAGTCTCCGTACACTGCCCCGAGAATAATTGCCCCGAGGGCGATTCGGTACCATCCAAACACCATGAAGTTGTTGCGTTGTAAATAGTTGAGCAACCATTTTACCGCTATAAACGCCGTGGCGGCCGAAACTACGGTTCCCAATGCCAGCATAGGTGCTTCTGCCTGTACTGCGGCGGCGTTTTCCCTCACCGCGGATGCCAGCTGATACGCTCCCGCTGCCAATAATGTCGGAACCCCCAACAAGAACGAAAACTCAACAGCCTCCCTTCGACCCATGCCGAGCAGGAGAGCTATGAGGATCGTGGTCCCGCTTCGGGAAGCTCCGGGAAAGACCATGGCTATGAGTTGCGCAACCCCAAATGCGATGGCAAGTGCCCAGGTAACTTGCGGTAGAAGATTGGTTTCTTCCTCTGGGGTTTCTTTTCCTTCCTGATGCTTTTCCACTGCGATGAAGAGAACTCCTCCTATTAGGAGTGCCCACGCGATTGGGGCTTTCGCGTTGTCCAGTTCCCACCCGGCTTTCTTAATACACAGCCCTCCTACTGCAGTAATAAGAAAGGACACCCCCATTTTTATCAGATATCCCTGTACTTCTGGTTCTCTCCATTGTGTGAAAAGTTCCCTCACTCTTTCTCTAAAGACCGCGATGACGGCAACGACGGCTCCGCTTTGAATGAAAACATTAAAATGTTCTGACCGCTCTCCCAACCACTGTTCCGCCAAGAGCAAATGTCCGGTGGATGAAATGGGTAAAAATTCCGTGATGCCTTCGATAATTCCGAGGAAGATGACTTGAAGCCAGTCTGGCATCCGTCCTGACTATGGAGTAAATTTGTGCGGTGCGCACGATTTATTTGGATTACAATGCCACTACTCCTCTGGCCCCGTCCGTGAAGGCCGCCATGCATCCTGTCATGGAGGAAGTCTGGGGTAATCCCTCCAGTATTCACCATCTTGGACAACGTGCTCGTTCTATCTTGGATGAGTCTCGTGAGCGCATTGCCTCTGTTTTAAAATGCAAGTCCAGCGAGCTCATTTTTACGAGTGGGGCTACTGAAAGTGCTAATCTCGCTTTGTTCGGCATTGCCCGCCAGTTTAGCCATAAAGGGCGCCATATAATCACTTCTGCTGTTGAGCACCACGCGGTTCTCAACCCCTGTGACTTTCTCGCTGATAACGAAGGTTTTGATCTCACGGTTCTTCCTGTGGATTCAGTAGGCCGCGTTTCTGTGGAGTCGGTTCGTGAGGCTCTTCGCCCCGATACAATTTTAGTAAGCGTCATGGCGGCCAACAACGAAATTGGGACCATCCAGCCGGTTGCTGAAATTGGCTCCCTTTGCAAAGAAAACGGCGTTTTTTTTCACTCCGATGCGGTTCAGTGGTTTGGTAAACTTCCTCTTTCTTCAATTGATGATTTCAACGCTGATGTAGTTTCCCTTTGCCCTCATAAATTTCACGGCCCTAAGGGTGTTGGTCTTCTTTATTGTAAGTCTCCTTTAAATCCTTCCCCGATTATCTTGGGCGGAGCCCATGAGAACGAGCGTCGTGGAGGAACGGAAAATCTTCCTGCTATTGTGGGTCTTGCTGAAGCTGTCTCCCTTTTTGTTCCTTCTCCCGTTTTCCCTTCGTCCCTTTCTTCTTTGTCTGGCCGTCTCATTTCGGCAATTGATGCGTTGGAAGGGGCTGTTTTTCTTGGGGATCGGCTTCCCTCCGGCCGCCTTTTCAATACTGTCTCTTTTTCGCTCGAGGGTGCCGATAGCATTTCTCTGCTCGGGTGTCTTGATCTTGAGGGCATTTGTGCCTCAAGTGGTTCGGCATGCGCCAGCGGCTCTGTCTCCCCCTCCCACGTTGTTCGCGCTTTAGGTTCCGGAGACTCTTTAGCTAATTCCTTGATTCGTTTCTCTCTGGGCAGAGATTCCTGCGACTCTGAAATTGATCACGTCCTCTCCCTTCTCCCCTCTATTTTATCTCGTTTTCGCCCTTCCGATAATTTTGGGTAAGGTTTGTTAATTTCCCCTCAATAATTCGTTTTTCTTCTGTTTTCTCGGATTTACTTTTTTTTTCTCCTTCTTTATTCTCATTCGTTGTGCACAAGAAAGGCCTGTTTTATAGGTGCCCTTTCTTGACTCCTGGGGTTGTTTGCCTTATCCACATCCCTTAATAAGAGTGTGGTTCTTTAATGAATCTTCTCTTAATAAAGGATACGTGAAAATCTCAGTCACCAGGGAAGACCTTTCTACAGGCTTACAGAATGTTCAAAATGTCGTTGGAACTCGTTCAACGCTTCCAATTCTTTCCAACGTGTTACTCGTAGCAGGAGAAAACAAGCTTGAGCTAAGGGCAACGGATCTGGAAGTTAGCATTCATTCAACAGTTTCGGCAAAGGTGGAGAGTCCGGGGTGCTCAACACTCCCGGCAAAGAGATTATTTGGATTGGTGCGGGAAATTGAATCAAACGAAATAGAGATAGAAATAAATGACAGGGAGATAGCGACGGTGAAGGGGGGGGGAGCAAATTATAAGCTTCACGGAATAGGAGCGGAGGAATATCCCCCAGAGGCAAAATTTAAGGAGAGCGGGAAGATAAAGGTGGATCAGGGGAAAATAAGGGAGATGATCCGGAAAACAGGGTATGCAGTGTCTTCGGATGAATCTCGGCATACGTTGAATGGGATATATGTGGAAGCAGAGGAAGAAAAATTAAAAATGGTGGCAACCGATGGCCGAAGATTGGCGCTGGTGGAAGAGGAAATAGAAGGAGGAGTAAAAGCGAATTTTATATTGCCCACAAAGACGGTAGCAGAACTACAGCGAATGTTACAGACAGAAGGAGAGATGGAAATAGGGGTGGGAGAAACCCACGCAGAATTCAAGGTTCCACAGGGAAACGGGGAGTCGGTAAAAATACACAGCAAACTGGTGGAAGGAAACTTTCCAAATTATAAACAGGTAATTCCTTCCGAAAGCAAGGAACGGATCACAGTGGTGAGAGAGGAACTCCTTCATGCATTAAGAAGGGCGGATCAGATAACGAGCGAAAAAGCAAATTCAGTAAAATTAAAATTTGGAGAAAACAATCTTTCAATAAACGCAAACACACCGGACATTGGATCAGGACAGGAATCCATTGCCATTCAGTATAAGGGCCCGGAAATAGAGGTGGCATTCAATCCAGTGTATCTAATGGATCCCCTCAAGATACTTGAGGGGGATGAAATATATGTTGAATTGACAGATAGTCTTAGCCCGGGAGTAATCAAGAGCAATACCCCCTTTCTATACGTGCTCATGCCAATGCGCACAAATTAGGAAGAAACAAAGCCCATGGAGGAAAAAGACGCAAAGGGCGGACCCGAGCCCTTGCCCTTCATTCAGGAGAAAATAATTCTCGCCGTTGCAGCCATCGTGCTGATTGCCGATCAACTGACTAAACAAATCGTGGTGAACACGATTGATACGGCAGAACAAATCATATTAATAGAGGGATTTCTTAAATTTGTAAATTGGCATAATACGGGCGCAGCTTGGAGTCAGTTCGAAGGGAAAAGCCTCCACCTGGCAGCGATTTCTTTTGTTGCGCTAGTAGCCTTGATTCATTACCGGCAACATTTTGAGATACACACAAAAAGGGGGAAATTTGCCATGGGAATGCTCATGGGAGGCATAGTGGGGAATCTAATAGACAGAGTGGTTTACCAGCATGTAGTCGATTTTATAAGGTTCTACCTCCATCAACGAGGAGGAGGGGAAATAGGATACCCAGCATTTAACATCGCAGACATGACGATTTGTGTTGGTGTGGGGATGCTTTTTGTTCAGGCATGGCGGGAACAGCCGACAAAAGAGCAAAACAAGGAAGAGTAAATGGGGAAACCCATCTTCATTGCCGGAGCTACGGCGACAGGAAAAAGTGCCGTGGCACTAGAGGTGGCAAAAAAAATAGGAGGACAAATAGTTTCGGTCGACTCCATGCAAGTGTACCAGAAGATGGACATCGGAACGGCTAAACCCACCGCAGAACAAAGAGCGCAAATACCCCACCACCTCATAGATTGCACCACAATTAGGGAAGGGTTTGACGTAGCGAGATTTATCCGAGAAGCAGAAAACAAACAAAAGAACATTAAACAACCCATATTATGTGGCGGAACAGGGCTCTATTTTCAGGCGTGGCTGGAGGGGCTGGGAGAGGCGCCGGCAGGGGATCCAAAAGTACGGAAGGAGCTTGAAGAGACACCACTCCAGTCCCTGCTAAAAGAACTAGAAGAGAAGGATCCCGCAACATACAAATCCATAGACCAAGACAATCCAAGGCGCATCGTTCGCGCGGTGGAAGTGATAAGGATCACGGGGAAACCTTTTTCCGAGCAAAAAGAAAAATGGACAAATCGCGCTCCGCGGAACTTTTTTTTGCTCGAACGGACGAGACAAGATTTGCGAAACCGCATAGAGGCACGCGTAGAAAACATGTTTGAGAGAGGGCTGGTGGAAGAAACTTGTTCGCTCCGATCAGAGCTGGAATCGAGCCCTGTCGCACAACAAGCGCTGGGATATAGACAGGTTATTAGCCATCTCAAAGGGGAACAGGACTTGCCCGAGACCGTCAGCTTGGTTAAATCACGGACATGGAAGTTTGCGCGGCGCCAGAAAACATGGTTCAAAAAATTTACCCAAGCGACAGTCGTACAGGCGTTGGAGAACGAAGGGCCCGAAGAGATAGCCCAACAAATAATAAAATTAATTGAGTGAAATCATTGACTGAACAACAGGGGGAAACAGAACGAGTATTTCTCGTAGGAGTAGAGCTCAAAAAAGACGGGGGCGTAGGAGTAGAAGAATCCATGGAGGAGCTCGCAGAGCTGGCGACGACAGCAGGAGCAACGATAGCAGGAGAAGGAACACAAAAATTAGACCGACCACGAGGAGCTACTTTTATCGGGAAGGGAAAGGCCGGAGAATTTGCGGAAAGCGCCAAGCAAGAACGGGTAGACACGGTAATTTTTGATGATGAATTAAGCCCGGCTCAAACTAGGAACCTCGAACGGATCTTCGATTGTAAAGTTCTAGATCGCACAGCATTGATTTTGGATATATTCGCGCAGAGAGCCAGCACGCGGGAAGGCAAGATGCAGATAGAGATGGCCCAACTTCAGCACATCCTGCCACGACTCACACGAATGTGGTTGCACCTTTCACGGCAAAAGGGAGGGATAGGAATGCGAGGAGATGGAGAAAGCCAGCTAGAGGTTGACCGAAGGCGTATTCAAGAACGGATCAGCCGGCTGCGCCGCGAGCTCGAAGCTGTCAAACGAGTGCGCTCAACCCAACGCCAGGGACGCCAGCGAAATAATTGGCCACTGGTGTCGATCGTGGGCTATACCAACGCGGGCAAATCTACGCTGCTGAATGCTCTTACCGGAGCCGACGTTGTGAGTGAGGACAGACTCTTTGCCACGCTGGACCCTACCACCCGAAGGCTAAGGCTGCCAGGAAATCAAAACGCACTTCTCAGTGACACAGTTGGGTTTATACGCAAGCTGCCACATCAATTGGTTGAATCGTTTAAGGCGACGCTAGAGGAGGTTGTGAAGGCGGACATTCTGTTGCACGTGATTGATGCTTCAAGCACTTCGGCGAGCGACCAAATCGAGGCTGTTAACGAAGTGCTCAAGGAAATCGAGGGAGACAATAAACCGACTTTAATGGTTTTCAATAAAGTTGATCGTCTTGCCGGGCGGGCCGAGGGTCTTCATTGGTGTTATGAACACGCCAATGCAGTAGCGGTATCCGCGCGGACAGGAAAAGGGCTGGAAGACTTACGGACTGAGCTCGGCACAATGCTGCGCCCG
>CAZHJW010000005.1:0-29548 GCA_964533265.1 uncultured Pedosphaera sp. | reverse complement strand
TCAATCGGTCCGCATGCCTACCTTACAGGGAGAACCACTATAGGAAAAAGAAATGTAATTCATACAGGAGCCGTCATTGGAGAGGCTCCTCAAGATATGAAATATAAAGGGGCCCCCACGGGGTTGCGAATTGGAGACAACAACATAATTCGAGAGCACGTGACTGTTCACCGTTCCAATTCAATGGAAGAAGAAACGAAGATAGGGGCAAGCAATTTTTTTATGGCACATAGTCATGTCGGGCATAATGCCCAAATAGGGAACGAAAGCATCTTTGCCAATGGAGCACTCGTGGGGGGGCATGCAGAAATAGGGGACAAAGTGTTTTTGTCAGGAAACTGTGCGGTGCATCAATTCGTAAGGATTGGTGAGCTAGCCATGATGCAGGGAAACGCCGCCGTGAGTCAGGATTTACCCCCGTATACAATGAGCTTCGGGGTGAACAAACTATGCGGGCTGAACGTGGTCGGGCTGCGACGGGACGGGTTTACCGCAGAACAAAGGCAAGAGCTTCAATTTTATTACAAAAGTATTTTTCTTGAGGGGAACAGCATTGGCAAAACGGTACAGCAGGCGCTCGAACAGTCTCCCGGTGACAAGGCCAAAATACTCCTTGAATTTATTGCCGGAACCGACCGTGGTGTTTGTTCTCACGCCAACCGAAAGCGCTAGTTTACGGCGACAAGTGGCTTGCGAACCAACTTGCCTTGTAGCCGGAAACCCGGCAGGCGGGTTTCGGAAACAGCAGCGTCGGCGGCAGCGGATTCTCCATCAGGCAGCACGTGTTCCACAGGGTTAAAAGCCGAACCCAACTCCGCTTCAAATGCGACTAGGCCCACGCGGCGGGCGACCTCGCGGCATTGATCTTGGAACTGGCCCATGGTTTGAATGAACTGTTCTTTGCCTGAAGCGACAGCAGACTTTTCAAGCCGGTAGACTAAATCGAGGAGGCTCACCAAAGTGTTGGCCCAGTCGGTTTCGGCGCGACGGAGTTTTTCTACCTCTAGCTTAAGCGTGTTAAATTCTTTATTGTGGGCAGTTGCCATGAATTCATCGTGGGTTTTTACCGTTTCGGCAATCCCCCCAGCAATTTCTTCTGCCAGTATGGCCGTCTGCTTGGAAGAGGCCTGAACTGCTTCCCAGTTTTCGGAAGCTTCAGCTATTTGGGCGGCAACCGTTTCCATTTTGTTTATTTCCTTGGCGACCGTGGTGAGCTGCGCGATTTCCACAGCTTTTGACTCAGCATTGTACTCAAAATAAAACGGCGCAACGGCGAAGACTGCTCCCAGCACGGCACACACCAGTATACTGATTATTTGCCAGGACTGCGGTTCCCCTTGAATAAGCGTGCTAATCCAAAAACCCAAGGCGATGAAAATGATATCGGCTAATAGAAATGGCCATTTAGGGACAGACACCGGCAGAGGCAACGGCTTGAGCTTGCCTTCAGACCTCGAGTTCTTGTTCCTGCTCATCCAAGGGGAAATTGACCACTTGCCCGCAGAACGTCAACGGCCAATCACGTCTCATTGACAGCACAAAGGGACCCTCGTAGCGTGGGTTCCTTAATGGACGAGGTTTTTGAATCGGTAATTGAAATTGTACGGCGAACGTCGGCTGAAATTCCAGACGACGTTCAACAGGGGATTTTGGTGGCATTGGAAAATGAAAAGAAAGACACAATCGCCGAGAACGCCATGAAGATAATTGAGCGAAATATCGCACTGGCGAGGGAGAAATCACAACCTCTGTGTCAGGATACAGGGAGTGTGTTGTTTTATGTGAATTGCCCAGCGGGATTTGATCAGCTTGCCTTTAAAGAGACTGCGTGCCGGGCGGTGACTGAAGCGACAGGCAGGGGGTATCTCAGGCAGAACTCGGTGAATTCGCTCACCGGCAAAAACGATGGCACGAATGTTGGGCTTGGAGCTCCTGCATTTCACTTTCATCAACACCGTGCGGAGCACGTGGAGGTGAGGCTTATGCTTAAGGGAGGAGGGTGCGAAAATGTGGGCGCCCAATACTCGCTTCCCAACACACCCCTAAAAGCCAATCGCGACCTTGATGGCTGCCGTAAGGTGATACTGGACGCCGTACAGCAGGCGCAGGGCAAAGGCTGCGGGCCAGGCATACTCGGGGTGTGTATCGGCGGAGACCGTGCCACGGGATACGAACATTCGAAGACACAGTTTCTTAGGATGCTGGATGATCAAAACGAAAACCCCGAATTGGCCGATCTTGAGAACGACATTCTCTTCACGGCTAATAAGCTCGGCATTGGCCCCATGGGGTTTGGAGGCAACACAACCCTTCTTGGGGTGAAAATTTGTGCGGCAAATCGAGTGCCGGCATCTTTTTTTGTGAGCATCAGCTATATGTGTTGGGCCTTCCGCCGTCATGGCGCCACTCTTGGAGGCGAAGGGGAGGTCAAGGATTGGCTTTATTAACATGACCGAACTCACAACACCCATAACCGAGGAACAGGTCCGAAGGCTGAAGGTCGGCGACCCAGTAGCGATATCCGGCGTGGTTTTCACCGGGCGGGATGCCGTCCATAAATATTTGCACGAGGGTGGCGAGTTGCCTGAAGGAGTATCCCTTGAGGGCGGAGTTATATATCACTGTGGGCCCGTAGTGATGAAGGACGGCAACGGAGACTGGCAGGTCACAGCAGCGGGTCCGACCACTTCGATACGCGAAGAGCCGTATCAGGCGGACATTATGAAAAAATTTGGAGCACGCGGAGTGATCGGCAAGGGAGGCATGGGGGCAAAGACACTGGCCGGCTGCGAGGAAAACGGATATCTGTATCTCCACGGAATAGGCGGTGCAGCACAAGTTTTAGCTGAGCATATTACGAAGGTTCGAAACGTCTATTTTTTAGAGGAATTTGGCAGCCCAGAGGCAATCTGGGAATTGGAAGTAGATCGGTTCCCTGTGGTGGTGACAATGGATAGCCACGGGCAGTCTCTCCATGCCAAAGTGGCGGCATCTAGCCAGGCGGTCTTGGAAGAAAACCTTTAAAAGGAGCTGCCTGAGCCGCCGTTGACAAGATAGAGTGTCGCCATTCGTACGGCGATACCGTTGGTGACCTGTTCCAAAATGACAGCTCGAGCGCCGTCGGCAATTTCACTTTCAATTTCAACCCCTCGGTTTATGGGCCCCGGATGCATGATAATCGTGTCAGGCTTGGTTAAGGCCAACCGAGAACGGGTCAGGCCGAACAGGCGTGCGTATTCGCCGATACTCGGGAACATGGTTTTGCGTTGGCGCTCGTGCTGGATGCGTAACAGATTGATAACGTCCGCATCCGCCAGGGCATCCTCCAGACTATAGGAGACACGGCATCCCATCTCCTCGAACACTCGTGGGACTAGGGTGCTGGGGCCGCATAAGGTAACGTTTGCACCAAGCTTGCGCAGGGCCCAGATGTTGGAACGAGCTACGCGACTGTAGAGAATGTCTCCCAAAATAGTAACGTTTAGCCCTTCAATCCGCCCCTTCTTCTCGCGGATTGTGAATACATCCAACAGGGCCTGAGTAGGATGTTCGTGAGCACCGTCGCCTGCGTTTATCACGTGTGCGTTGAGAAAGCGGGCGAGAAAATGCGGAGCCCCTGGAGCTTTATGTCGGATAATAATGAGGTCTGCATTCAGTGCCTCAAGGTTGCGAGCGGTATCTTTTAGGCTCTCGCCTTTCTGGAAGGATGACGCGTCCGCAGAAAAGTTAATAATGTCCGCACTCAGTCTTTTGGCCGAAAGTTCGAAGCTCACACGGGTTCGCGTTGAGGGTTCAACGAAGAAGTTAACAACCGTTTTACCCTGCAAGGCAGGAACTTTCTTGATGTCGCGTTCACCTACGGCTTTAAATTCACGAGCTGTGTCCAGCACCGCGATGATTTCCTCTGCGCTCAGGCTTTCAATGTCTAATAAATGTTTTTGATTCCAGCTCATGGGGATTTGATAAGGACCGATTGGGGAGCACCTGCTGCATCGGTATGCACCTCCACAAGTTCTTCGGGATGCGTTGGGAGATTTTTTCCGACGTAGTCAGCACGGATGGGAAGTTCGCGGTGGCCTCGATCAATGAGAGTGGCAAAACGAATGCATTGAGGCCGTCCAAAGCCAAGCAAGGCGTCGATGGAGGCCCTGACAGTGCGGCCAGTATAGAAAACGTCATCTACCAGCACCACGATCCGGCCCGTGAGATCTCCAGGAAGCTCTGTGGGGAGTAGTTTACTCATTGCGCGGTGGGAGAGATCATCACGGTGGAGGCCCGGCTCCACAGAGCCAGCCATGATTTCATGGCCGTAAATTTCAGCTAAGGTTTTGCCCAGGTGGTTGGAAAGGGCTACACCGCCACGTTGGATTCCTACTAGTATTACGGCGGCTCCATCAGGATGCGATTCAGCAATTTCATGCGCGACCCGCCGCCATGCCCGGATGAGATCCGTTGATTCGAGTACGGGACGTTCTTCAGACATAAAAAAAGCCGCGCGGTCGTGCTATTGCGCGAAACCAACGCGGAAATGATCTGGGATTATTCATCTCGTCCTTAGCAGCCTCACAGGGCTGCATTAAAGGGCTATTATCTTTTTAAGCTGTTCGTTCTTTCTGACGGCGTTTGCGCCATTCAGCGCGATGATTGACCATCCAATCCGTCAGCGCTTCTTCAAATCCAATGTCCGTTCCGCTTTTTTCTGACTTCAACCACTTATGCCGCATGATTTCCTCACGTTCAGCCAGAAATTCCCGGTAAAGTGAGGAATTTTTCAACAAATCAGATGGCGGAGCAGATTTTGCCATGGGGCTACTCTGATGAGACGAGATTTAAACACGAGCACTTCATAAAAAACAACAAAAAAGCCAAAAACAACCAAAAACGGGAGCGGTTAAGCGTAGAGAAAAGTGAGCAATCTGTGAATAGAGGGAATAAACCCCTAAAGGAGGACTTCGCGCAGTTTGTTGGCGAGACTGGAAAAGGCTAGAGCAGGAGTACTTTTCGGATCATGTACAACCACAGGAACGCCGGAATCGCCGCCTTCACGAATTTCAACAAAAATTGGGATTTCTCCGAGAAAGGATGTCCCTTGATTCTGGGCTTCTTTTGCCCCACCACCGTGGCCAAAGATTTCTACGCGGTCACCGTTGGGTGCGGTAAAATAACTCATATTTTCTACAATCCCCAAGATGGGGACATTGACCTTCTCGAACATTCCAATGCCCTTACGTACAACACCCAAGGACGCTTCCTGAGGAGTGGTCACGATGACTCCACCATCCAGTGGGACTGTTTGACAAAGAGAAAGCTGTGCGTCACCCGTGCCCGGGGGCAAGTCGACCAGCAGGATGTCCAGGCTGCCCCAGTCAACGTCCATAACGAATTGCTGGATGGTGCGCATGAGCATGGGACCGCGCCAGATGACCGGTTCGTCTCCAGGCAGCAGGAACCCCATGCTCATCAATTTTACCCCGTGACTGGTTAAAGGAATCATCTTTTGAGCGGATGAAATTTCTGGCTTCTCACCGATTCCCATCATTAGAGGCACACTGGGGCCGTAAATATCACAGTCCATTAACCCGACGGACAACCCGCTCTGCGCCAAGGAGCAGGCGAGATTCACCGAACAAGTAGTTTTGCCGACCCCTCCTTTGCCGGAGGCAACAGCGACAACTTTCGCGATGCCTTGCACTGCGCTTGCCTGCGTGGCTCCACTGCCCGCAGAACCTTGGCCGGCTTGGGGCATTTTCACCTGAACTATCGCCCGTTCAATCCCTTCCACCGATTTGACTGCCTCTTCGCATGCCAGTTTCAATTGGGAGGCAACTTCAGGGTTGTGTGAGGTCAGCTCAAGATCAATTCCCGCAGAACCGTTGGCGGCGCGCACGCCCTTTACCAGCCCGAAGGACACGATGTCGCGCGAATATCCGGGATAGGTTACATCCTTCAGAGCCTCGTGAATGGAATCATTCAAATTCATAATATAAATTTTTCTCCTGCAAGGAGAAGGGTGGCGATTCTGCCTTGAGAAAAAAGGAGGTCAAGACCGATTGGAGCTGCTGCAATTTTTCTGAACCCATGCAATTGAAGGCGTGTAAGAGTTATTTCAACAACTCCAAGTACTCAGACAACACGCCGAGGTTGGATATAAACACACGGGTTTCGATGCGCTCATTAAACTCCATGCCGCGTGTTTCAAGTTTTTCCCTCGTAATCCACCGTCCATGTTTATCTTGTTCTGAGATAATTGATTGAACCTTCTGCTCCAGACTCTTTGCACGGAGTGCACGCTCCTTGTCTGACAAAGCATGAGGTATTTGGGAGGCAAGGTATTTCTCTTGGCCAGCGGCCTTCACTTTTTCGTAGAAACGAATCATGCCCATAACACCGAACGAGCTCTGAAAGCTGTAATGCGTGGGCATATTGTTATCTTTATAAGTGAGCCGGTAATCCTTGGTGAAGTAAAGAGGACGGTTGGTTTTTAATTCATAAAAGCGTGCCCATTTGTTGTTGCCGACAGAACTTTTTTGAAACCATTTCACTGCAGGGCCCACTGCCCCCAGATATTTCTTTTCGCCGGTGGCAAGGAAGAGATCGATTAAGGTTTGGCAGGCTCCTACGCTTTCACCTCCTGTAACAGAAGGCGGCTCAAATTTCCGCGCCCAGGCGGGCTCCATACCCGCGTTGTACTGTTGGGCCCAAGCGGGCTGGGGTTCAGGCATTTGGGCCAGAAGAATGAAGTCTCCTCCGTGTAAGGCCGCCTTCAGGAATTTCTTTTCCCCCGTCACGCGGTGAGCTTCCAAGGCCAGAAGCACGCAGTCTCGATGGGAGTTGTCGTTGAACGTATAGTGATTAATATATTTTTCCTTGGGGTGCTGGCGCGCCCAGGCCTTGGGATAACGTGCCTTTAACACAGGATAGTTCTGTGTGGTTTTTGGAGTGCCATCGTAGCGCTGCGGCCAAGCTCCGTTGGGGAATTGCGCTTCAAGGAGTTTGCCTAGCCCATAATCACGAGCGTGCCTAATGGAGCGTTCGCGAGGAGAGTTGCCCTTGCAATGTTTGCCGAGGGCAAGAAGCAAGCGTAGAACACTTTGTGAAGTGTTGTCATCAAAGGTAGAAATGTTGCGACGCTTGTGCTCGTCTGGCTTGGAAAAATCGAATCGATAATCCCATCCGCCACTCTCGAGCTGGCTAGCGGCCAGAGCGGCTCCGGCAGCCATGGCGTGATCGAGCAGGGCCTCCTCGCCGGTGCGTTGAAAGGCCCTCAGGTACGCCATACCCATGGAGGGCGTGCCGGGAGGCTGCATCCAGATGGTGGTGGGGTTGGCACGCACCTCTCCGGCAACCGTCTTTAAATCAAGGGAGTACCGCCAAAGATAACCTCCCTCAGCGGAAATGGAGCGCATGAAGGCAGCCCCTTTGAGCATGGCCGCTCTTGCTTGGGCGGGTGTTTCAGCCGCGGATAGATGATGCAAGAGAATGCAACTCAGCGAAAGAAGGAAACGAAACATGAGGAATTTAGTATACCATTGGGAATAACGGCGTCCAGCTTACGAGGATGTTGAAACAAATGTGCCTTGCGCACAACAGGCGTTTGCCGTAGGGCTGGCGTCCGTTATGGGACTTTTATCCGGCAAAAAAGGAGTGGTTTTCGGCGTGGCGAACAAACGTTCCATCGCGTGGGCGATTGCGCAGGCATGGAAGGAGGCAGGAGCAGAACTGGCCTTCACCTATCAAGGGGAACGCCTGAAGGAGAACGTGAGCCAATTGGCGGAGACTTTTGGGGAGGACACGCTCCTTACCGAATGCGACGTGACGCAGGACGACCACATTGATCGCGTTTTCAATGAGGCGGGCGACAAGTTTGAGGGCAAGCTTGATTTAATGCTACATTCAGTGGCTTTTGCGCCGAAGGAGGCACTGGAAGGCAGCTTTGTTGGGACGACCCGTGAAGCCTTTCGCGTGGCACATGATGTGAGTGCGTACTCGTTGGTTGCTCTGAGTCGCGCGGCTGCTCCACTTATGGCGGATGGGGGCAGTATTCTGGCGATGAGCTATTATGGGGCAGAGAAGGTTATCCCTCATTATAATGTGATGGGCGTGGCCAAGGCTTCGCTGGAGGCCAGTACGCGCTATTTGGCTTATGATTTGGGAGAACAAAAGATTCGCGTCAACTGTATCAGTGCCGGCCCCATGAACACTCTTGCCGCGCGTGGTATTGCTGGTTTTAGTAGTATGTTAAAGCACTATGAGGCGCACGCACCCTTGAAGCGCAACGTGCTTCCTGAAGAGCTGGGAGCCACCGGAACCTTTCTTGCCAGTGATGGAGCGGCCGCAATCACCGGCCAGGTTCTCTACGTTGATGGGGGTTATCAGGTGATGGGCATGTGCTAGGGCAATAATACTTGTTATAAAAGGCCGTCTCTTGTGTCATGGCGCGGCCCGTGGCAATCACTTCACATTTAGCACCGGTGCCCCCGGGGTTTAAGCCGCACTGGCGCGATATCCTCGAGGAAAACGTGGCTATTTACCGACGCCTTCCGGAGGACTTGACTCTGGCAGTGGAGGAGCTCATTCCGTGGTTCATTGAAAAGGTCGAATGGGAATGGAGTCATTGGGTGGGGCCGAAGCCGGACAAGGAACTCCAGCAGGTGTGCGTTGCCTGCGAGGCCTGTCTTTTGATCGTGCGTCGCTCCAAGGAAGACTATGCTCATTTCAAAAAGTTCATTTTTTTCCCAACCGACCTAAAGGCGGCAAGAAAGGAAGAGGCGGCAGGAGATGCATCGTACGCAGGGGTGATCCGGCAGGGATGGTATTGGACCAAACACGGCATGGAAGATGGAGTAGACAACTATAATCTTACACTGCACGAATTTGCCCATATGCTTGATTTCCGGGAGGGTAATTCTGAGAGCGTTCCGAATTTCGATGATGCAACGGTTCAGCGCAATTATGAGCTCTTTCTTGAAAAGGAATATGGAGACATCTGTCGCGCATGGGAGAAGAAATCCGGGTGTATCGTAATAGAGAAATATGCTACGAAGAAAGTTGAGTTTTTCACCGTATCTACTGAGGCCTTTTTTGAATACGCGGACATGCTGCAGGTCAAGCGACGCACCTTGTATAATTGGATGAAAGAGATCTATGGGATGGACCCCGTTCAGTGGCCCGAGCGAGTGAGTTACCCGGATCTACAAAGGGAACGATATGAAGGTTTACCCAACTGGCAAACCCGGTCCTCGTGGAAATCAGAAAAAGCAAAGTTGCCAGAATGGCCAGAGGGCCTCAGCGCGGCAGAATATGATATAGAGAAAGAAAGGAAATCGCATTATCAAAAGGAACGAGAGCGAATTGAAAAGTTTCATGAGGAAAAATTACGACGGGAAAAACTCCGGCTGGAGAGGGCGGAGCGGCAGGCAGAGGAAAAAGCACGGAAAACGCGTGAACGGAAGGCTCGCAAAGACCGCCTTAGGCTTAAGCGCATGGAACGAAAGGCGCGCGAGCGGCAATTGGCAAATAATCGCACCGTCGTCATTAAATATCCCGGCGGCAAGCCACAGCTCAAATACCGCCTAGTTAACGGGCAAAGAGAGGGACTTTTACAAAGATGGGATAAAGAGGGACGCCTTCGTGAGGAGACGGAACTGCACCGCGGTCAAAAGCAGGGTAAAGTGATGTATTATCATCCCAACGGGCAAATAGAGATTGAAGGGTTTCATTCTTTGAACGAAAGGGCTGGGGTGTGGCTTGGATGGCATGAGGACGGAACACCTAGCTTTAGATCCGAATATCGGGAGGGCAAGCTACACAAGTGGGCGCAGCTTGGGGCAGGCGAAAATCTTCGCACCTTTGGCAAAGTAAAAAACCGATTTGGCCTGTGACACGCTTGAGCGTTGGCAAGACGGGACCAGCATCGTAAGTTTGGGGCGTGGCGGAAGGGGAGATCAATTCAAACTGGGCAGCAGTGCAGGATCACGCACGGCACTTTTCAGATTTTACTTTCGTTTACCCAGTCATTTCGCGCCGCAGCAAAGGGCTTTCGCTCGGCGTCAATCTCAACCCCGACAAGGTTTGCAACTTCGATTGCATCTACTGTGAGGTGGACCGTCGCCTTCCCGGTGCGGTGACCGAGGTGGATCTCAGGCAAATGCAGGATGAGCTGGCGGCCATGGTTCGGTTTGCCAAAGATGGCGGATTAGCCAAGGAGCCCAAGTTTGATGAAGTGCCGTGGTTAACCCGGGATGTGAAGGATATTGCCTTTAGCGGTGATGGGGAGCCAACCATGATCAAGAACTTCACTGAATGTGTGCAGACAGTAGTAGAAGTGCAGCAGCTGGAAGGCTTGGACGAAACCAAAATTGTGCTCATTACTGATGCAGCGGGACTGGACAAGGCAGACGTGAAGCGCGGGATGGAGATAATGGATGCCCACAACGGGGAGGTCTGGGGAAAATTGGATGCAGGAACGGAGGAATATTTCAAATTAGTGAACCGCTCTAACGTGAAATTTGAGCGTATCCTTAAGAATCTGGAAGAGGCCGCCAGAGGCCGCCCCATTATTATACAAAGCCTTTTTCTCAAGGTGCATGGGGAGATCATGAGTGCTGAGGAATTAAAGGCGTACAGCGGGCGCCTCAACGATATTACGGAGACTGGTGGAGAAATCAAAGAGGTTCACCTTTACACCGTTGCCCGGCCTACGCCTGAGCAATTTGCCACGAAACTTTCAGAAGAAAATCTGGAGACCATGGCCGAAACCGTGCGGAGCACCACAAATCTCACAGTAAAAATTTTCCCGTGATGGAAGATGTCCCTGCAACATCGCGAGGACGGACGGCCGCCTTGGGAGCGCTCGTTTTTTTCGGAGGGTTTGCGGTGATGGTGTTGGAGATCGTTGGGGCGCGATATTTACAGCCGTGGTTCGGTGGCGCGTTCTACGTTTGGACCAGTCAAATTGGAGTTGTCATGCTGGCTCTCGCAATGGGCTATGGCATCGGAGGACGTGTGGCAGATCGCCAGAAACGCTCTAGAGGCTTAGGGGTGGTCCTGATTGCTGCAGGGATATTCATTCTATTTATTCCGACAGTAGCACCCAAAGTATTGGATGCGATTATCGATCGGCATGCGGCCGAATCTCTGCCTCAGATAGCAGGCGTTTCTGACAACGGACTCGCTTCCGAACTGGTATCAGAATTACCCCCTGAGTTTACGCTCAATGAAGGGAAGAAAACATCGATTGATCCGGCTCCGAATGGAGCAGTTCCGGCGGTGCCGGCCATTTGGCGAAAACTGGACCCAGCGATGGGAAGTGCCGTGGTGTTTTTAATGCCCTGTTTTGCCTTGGCAATGATTGCTCCCTACATCATCAGGATGGCTGCCCACAAGCTATCAAACGTAGGGACCCTGAGCGGGACGGTGTATGCAGCGAGCACGGCAGGAAGCATCGGCGGGGTGTTCGTAACGGCCTACGTGCTGATTGACCACTTATCTAATACAGAAATATTCCGCTTTACTGGCCTATTGACCCTTGGGCTGGCTGGGTTATGCTTTGCCTTGGATCGCTTATGGCCACCAACTGCAGCAGATTAATTTTAGTCACGCTATTGCTGGGCATGTGCGGACTGGCTGAAGGGCGAGACCGGGTTCAATACAGAACCACCTCGGCCCACAACCAGATCACTGTCGAAGAATCCGGTCCTTACCGTTTGCTGCGATTCAACGGATCCATGGAGACTCGCATGTGGATTAAAAACCCGCTCTGGGGTCATTTTGAATACACGGAGTACTTTCACATGCCGCTTTTGTGGAACCCGAAACCCAAGCGGGTGTTATTGTTGGGTCTAGGAGGGGGAAGCATCGTTCGGGCTTATCAGCATTATTATCCAGATATCCACATGGATACAATTGAGCTGGATCCAGTTGTAGCAAAAGTGGCAAAGCGGTTTTTTCATGTGAAAGAAACACCCAAACATAAAATCCATTTTCAAGATGGACGACAGTTCCTGCGTCTCAATAAAAAACTTAAATACGACGCAATTTTGATGGATGCTTATACTTCAAACCAGTTTGGAACTCACATCCCATTTCATCTGGCGACCAAGGAATTTTTTACCTTGGCAGCCGAAGACCTTACGCAGAACGGAACGTTGGTTTTTAATGTGATAGGCACCTACGACAACTGGCGCGCAGATGTTGTTGGATCGGTCTACCAAACCCTCAAGGCGGTATTTCCACATGTATACCATTTTCCCGCCAGTGATACGCGCAACATCGTTATGGTGGCCGTCAAGGGGTCAAGGGCCCTAACCTCGACATCTGTGGCTGAAAAAGTGCAAGTCCTGCTAAAGGCCCGTCCCGATCTGCCCGAGAATTTTGGACCGCGCCTAAAACGCATTCGGGCCAAAGCCCCGCCAAGCGCCGCAAAAGCTGGGGTTCTCACGGATGATTTTGCGCCGCCTGGAGGCGTGCTTAGAAGCAAGCGTTAGTTAGCCTCCATCCCGACGCAGCCGGGCCACAAAGGCTCCATCGACTTCGTCTTTCATGGGTGTCAAGGTTCGAGCTGTCTCCTGTTTATAATCGCGATGTTTGCGGATGAACGCGGTGATCACATCTTCATTTTCCTCGGCTTCAATACTGCAAGTGCTGTAGACCAGAACCCCTCCAGGCTTGAGTAGGGGGGCTGCTCGATTGAGTAGGTCAATTTGAGTGCGGGCGAGCACGGGCAATTCCCGCGCGTTCAATCGCCATCGCACATCCACCCTCCGCCGCATCACGCCGGTGTTGGAGCAGGGAGCATCAACAAGAATCCGATCAAAAGGACCGGCGGTATTAAGATCAATTTGATGGAGGGCCTTGGGCTGAATACACTTTAAGCTGAGGCGCTCAGTGTTTTCCCGCAGACGATCCAAGCGGGATTCGTCGATGTCGGTGGCGAGGACAGAACCACGGTCCTGCATGCGTTGGGCAATTGCGGTCGTCTTGCCTCCAGGCGCAGCGCAGAGATCAAGGACATTATCCTCTGGCCGTGGATCGAGTTCCTGTACCGCGGCAAGAGCACTCGGGTCCTGAATATAATATTTCCCCTCATTAAAACTAGGGACTGAGGCGGGCGATCCATCGGTCTCAATCTTGAACATGGTGCCTTCCTTGAGCCAACCTAGGTTTACACGTTGAGAGGAAACGCGCTCTTTTCTCCATTGAGCCTCAAGTTCCTCAGCGGTGCCGGACAGAGAGTTACGTCGGGCATAAACAGGGGCCGGCAGATTGTTCCATTCGAGGAGGCTAATGTAGTCCTGCCAACGATCACGCCAGCGTTGGACGAGCCATTGGGGATGAGAATAACCCACAGCCGGCTGAGACTTGCGCAGTGCAGAAAGCCTATCGATCCAAGTGTTCTTTTCGCGCAAGCAATTGCGAAGGACCGCGTTAATAAAGCCACTTTGGGTGCCAAGATCATGGCGGCGAGCAAGGTTCACCGTTTCATTAACTGCGGCGTGATCAGGCACACGGTCCAGGCGGAAAATTTGATATAGCCCCAGCCGTAAAAGAATCTGCGCGAGGGGTTGTTGGCGTCGACCATCAGTTTTCTGGTCTATCAACCAATCAAGCCACGCCCGATGACGAATAACCCCCATTACCAGCTCGTGGCACAGACCACGATCAGGACTGGGAATCCCTTGCAGAGCGTCGGACAGAAGAGTTTCTGCAGTAACCGGTTCCTGCTCCCATTGCCGAAGGACGCGAGCGGCGATTTCTCTTGGTTTTTGGTTCGGCACGCGCGTATTATTGGGCCACAGGCATTTCCACGCGAGTCCTTTTGCGGGGCGGAGCGTTGTCATAAGTATGAAAGAAGAATTTGAGAAGTTAGCGAACACCGGGAAGATTCGACCCGATGATGTGGAAGCTCTTGTGCAAATGGCTACGGAGGGTTTTTGTATGCATAAAAGCTGGGGGTTTGGCCAGATTAAGACGATCGATGTGGTGCTAGGCAAGATGACAGTGGATTTTGTGGGCCGGGTGGGGCATTCGATTGATCTAGCCTTCGCCCCCAGGATTCTCACGCCGATTGCCAAGGAACATATTGAGGCTCGCAAAGCAACAGACATGGACGGTCTCAAGCAAATGGCGGCCCTCCATCATGATGAAGTAATCAAGGTTATTGTGGATAGTTATGGCAATCTCGCCACCACCGACAAAGTTAAAGAAGCCCTTGTCCCTGACGTGATCGATGCCGACGATTACAAGAAATGGTGGGAAACCGCTCGTCGGGAAATGAAAAAGGGCGGACACTTTAAGGTGCCGACCAAGAAAATGGAGGCAATAAAATATCAATCCGAGGACACGCCGCTGCAGGACCGCCTTTTAAGTGCTTTTAGCGCGGCACGTGGGTTGAAGGCACGGCTTCCGATTGCGGTGGAGATAACCAAGTATGCTGGTGACCTCAGCGACAAAAATGCAGCCGCCGAGGTAATCTTCGCCAAGCTAAATGAAGAAATTCAAAGCCATACAAAAACCCAACCGTCATTGGCGCTGGAGTCAGTAATGGTCCGAGATGATCTTGCCCAAGGGTTAGGAGTGGAAGTTGGGGAAGATGCGCCGAAGGCGGCAGATGTCTGGACGACGGAAGCAAAACTATCTGAGGTGGTGTCTGCGATGCCGGCGGCACGCCAACATCGTGCGCTCCAAACATATCAAGCGGTCAACGAAACTTGGCCGCAGGCCTTCCTTGGCTTGGCAACACAAGCCCCGGCTCGGTTGATTGGCGAAAGCGTTGGGTTGCTCTGTGAGGCTGGGCACAAAGACGAAGTCAAAAACGAACTAAGCCAACTGATCAATCACCATGGAGCCTCGGGAGAGCTGCTGATGTGGTTGGTCAAGGATAAATCAGGAGATTTTTCCTCGCTTCTAACACCAGAGACCTTTGGGGCGATGCTGACAGCGATAGAACGGGAGACCAGCGACGAGAAACGCGCCTCGAAATTACGGGACTTCCTCCTTACAGACCCTAAATTCTTCGACACCATCACTTCAGGTGTTGATATTGAGGTGGTGAAAGATGTGACACGAGCGGTTCAGATGTCCACCTGCTTTGAAGGGATGGATAAGCGCTCAGTTTTGGGTAAGATCGTTAAGGCGCACCCGGAGATTCAAACATTCATCACACACGGGGATAAGGACAAGGAGGATAAACAAACAGAGACTTCGTTGATTGTTTCTTGGGCAAGCTTGGAACGCAAAAAAGCCGCCTTCGAAGAATTGGTGCAGAAAAAAATACCTGCTAATTCCAAAGAGATTGAAATCGCTCGCGAATATGGAGACTTGCGTGAGAACGCCGAGTTTAAGGCTGCCAAGGAACAGCAGAAGGTTCTCATGACCATGCAAGCCGAGATGGAGGCTGAGATTGAACGCGCTCGTGGCATCAACTATGCTGAGGCCGATACAAGTGCGGCAAATGTGGGCACCTGCGTCACAGTGACCAACCTCGAGAACCAGGAGCGCGAAGAATTTGCGTTGCTTGGGGCGTGGGATGGAGATCCGGATAACAACCTCATTAGCTATTTAACCCCGATGGGCCAGGCCATCTTCGGCAGTACTCTAGGCCAAGAGGTGGAAGTCCAATTAGGAGATGAAACCCGCCGCTTACGTGTGGAATCTATTTCTGCGTACGCGTCTTAATCTGTATTCAAAGTGCGCACGGTCAAAGTACCGCTGGCAGAACGCTCTTACCCGATCCGTATTGGGACGAAGTTGCTTGCGGAGCTAGGCAAACAGTGCGCCCAAATCCGGCTAGGCAAGCGCTGCGCTGTGATCTCCGATGCCAATGTGTCTCGTCACTACCGTAAGCGAGCCATTGACTCCCTAAAGAATGCAGGCTTTGAGCCCATATTTATTTCCCTGAACGCCGGCGAAAAATCCAAAACGTTAAAAAACGTTCAGGCCTGCTACAAACACCTCGCCAAACACCGACTTGAACGGGGTTCCTTCATAGTTGCTTTGGGCGGGGGAGTGATAGGAGATCTGGGCGGGTTTGTCGCGGCTACGTATCTTAGGGGGATAGACTTTGTTCAGGTGCCGACCACGTTGCTGGCTCAGGTGGATAGCTCGGTGGGGGGTAAGGTTGGGGTAAATCTGCCCGCAGGAAAAAACCTGGTGGGGGCATTTTACCAGCCTAGATTAGTGCTTTGCGATCTGGAAACGCTGCGAACGTTACCCACGCGTGAATTTCGAGCGGGGATGGCGGAGGTAATTAAATACGGCATTATTTATGATGCCAAACTCTTTGCACGGCTGGAGCGTGAATTACCCAAGTTGCTCAAGCACGATATGCCGACCATGGCGACTGTGGTTGCCCGGTGTTGTCAGATCAAGGCTGAAGTGGTTGGGCACGATGAAAAAGAAGCAGGGCTCCGAGCAGTTCTGAATTTTGGCCATACAATCGGGCACGGGCTTGAAGCAATTTCGAGATACGGCAAGTATTTGCACGGTGAAGCCATTAGCATTGGCCAGATGGCCACTGCAAAGATTTCCCACGCGGTTAGCGGGCTGCCGTCAACGCACGTCACACGCATGAAGACGCTTTTTTCACAGGCGAGCTTGCCGACGCAGGTTAAATTGACCGCAGCTCAGACTCGCAACCTGTTTGTGGCAATGAAGCTAGACAAGAAAGTTAAGGGGGGCAAAATTCAGTTCGTGCTCGCAAAAGAAATTGGCCGAGTGGTCATCGGTCAAACTGTGACGGACAAGGTTATCCGACAATCTCTTTTAGACTGATGGCCGTTAGCGAGACAATTGTGCGGGAGTTTTTTGAGTTGCACGGATTTTTTGTACGCCAGAACCGCAAGCACATTGCCCCCAAACGAGAGGATGATGAGATCGATTTTTATGTGCACAACCCTAGCGGCCCAACGGAAGGTCAGACGGTCCCTTTCGTGCTGGAAGCAGCGGAGGATCTCGCGCATCTCACCCGGGCTGTGGTTGTTGTGAAAGCGTGGCATACGGAAGTTTTCACTCAGGCCGTCCTCGCACATGCTCCGGAGATGTTCCGATTTGCCGGTCCGGAAACCTTTGCCCGTGCCACAGAGGCGTTTGGGGGTCCGGGGCCGTTGACCAAGATTATAGTGATCCCAGCTTTGCCCGTCAGCGGAGAGGCTCGTCAACAAAGTATCGATCTCCTTCATTCAAAGGGGATTGATGCGGTTATTCCCTTCCGCACGATGCTATCAGATCTCATTGAACACATTGAAGTGAACCGTAATTATCAGAAGAGTGATCTATTACAGGTGATTCGTATTTTGAAGAACTATGATCTCTTTGCCCCCCCGCAGCTCGAACTCTTTGACCGCCCCAAACCCAAACGCTCGCCCAAAGGCTGATTGGCATGCTCCTTGTTATCGACAACTACGATTCCTTCACCTTTAACCTGGTTCAATATCTGGGAGAGGAAAAAGTGGAGATGCAGGTTCATCGTAACGATGAGATTACACTTGAAAAAGTGGAGGCAGTGAAGCCTGAGCGCATCCTTATTTCTCCTGGGCCGTGTACTCCGCGCGAGGCAGGGCTCTCCAATGAAATTATTCAAACATTTGGCCCCAAGTTGCCCCTTATGGGCGTTTGTCTCGGACATCAATGCATCGCCCATTCCTTTGGGGCGGAGGTGGTAGTAAACGAGGTGATGATGCACGGAAAAACCTCACCCATTTCACACAACGGCAAGGATTTATTTGAGGGCATTCCCAGTCCGTTTACCGCCACGCGCTATCACTCACTGTTGGTGAAGCGCAAGACGGTGCCCGACTGTCTGGAGGTAACGGCAGAAACCGAAGCCGGCGAGATCATGGGGCTTCGCCACAAAGATCATCCAATATGGGGCGTACAATTTCACCCCGAAAGCATCCTGACCGATCACGGGAGGCTTCTGTTGCGGAATTTTTTGAAGCTCAGTTAAAGGTTCGCCCTATTGGCTTGCCTGCTTGATGATTTCCTTGATCGTCACTGGCTTGCCATCGCGCCGCTTACTTTCATCAGCTGCGGCCATGAATGCGAAGAGTTCGATGGTCTCCCGCGAATCCACGGGAACCTTTCCGCTCTGAAACATTTTAATCGCCTCAACGACTAACGGTGCGTATCCATCATATACCCCCACCGGCCCTTCTCCCTTTGTGCCTTTGGCCGTGCCTCCGTAACCTTTGCCTTCGCGGAAAATGCCTGTGCGACCGCCTTTCCATGTGCCTACTACCTCAATCTTGCCCTCATCGGTGGTACGGCGAATCACACTCTCACATCCCCTGCCCATTACAGTAAAGAGTGATTCGCAGCCGTGAACGCCATACCAGAAAAGGTCTGGGTGATGCACTTCAAGCGAAGCAGGGCTGAATGTTTCCGCATGGGTGATTTTACCGAGAGACCCATTACGGGCAGCTTGAGTGGTCTTGCCGTAGCGTAGAGAGGATGAGCTGAATATCGGCACATTCTTTTTCCTGGCATAGTCAAAGATAAATATGGCATCGGCCAGAGAGCCAGCCATGGGCTTGTCGATAAAAACAGGAAGCCCAGCGTCAATTACTGGGATAACCTGCCTTAGATGAGGCCTTCCATCGACGCTTTCGATCATCACCGCGTCCACGTTTTTGCATAACTCAGCGATAGTGGGGTAGAGCTTGAGTCCGTAGTCCTCGGTAAGGGTCTTGGTGAACTTCTCTATGCGGTCTGCACTGGAAGGCACGTCAAGGCTCCCGCCCTTGAAAGCGGCAACAACCTTTGCGGCTGCTAGAGGACCAATAGCTTTGGGATCATTCGTGATCTTGGTAAAAGCAACTACGTGCGAGGTGTCCAGACCGATAAGGCCAATGCGAATTTCTTTGGCGGAAACAAAGAGAGCAAAAGAAAACGACAAAAAGAGCGCGGGGAAATGTTTCATGGTAATGACTCCCGCAAGGCTACTGCCCGCCTCGGGATTGTAAACGGGAAAAAGAAGTCTAAGCCGCGGTGGTAATCTCAGCAAAGTCGAGTCCATGGCGCTTACAATATTCACTGAGGGTTTTTTCGTTCTCAATAAACACGGTTCGCACCACGGCTGATTCATCAGCGAAGCCGATATCGGCCACGTGATCGGGGATGAGGTGGGTTTGTTTGTGCGCGTAGGCCAGCGCGAAGCAGGCTTCGGCGATTACAAAGTAAGGGATCTCCAGGTCAGCGCCCTCAGCATAGTCTTCAATCACATCAGCCAAAAGCTCCAGTTGGTCGACTAGATGCGGGAACTTAGGTGCGTGGATTTCAGCGAACTCAAGCTTCAACTGGGGCAACCTATGGTGGACGCCTTGCAAAATATGGGGCGTTACCTTCGCGGCGTTGTGGTGGACGAAATCTGCGATCTCGGACATGAGTCAGAGTTTAGCAGGATGGAATCAGGAAGCAAGCTCCGGCGGGATTGCGTGACTACACGGTTTCCATTTCCATACTGGGGAGTGCGTTCAGGAAATGTTCGCCGTAACGTTTGGTGAGCACGCGGTTATCTAGAATGGCGACAATCCCATGGTCTTTCTTCGTTCGGATGAGGCGCCCGACGCCCTGCCGGAATTTCAGAATAGCTTCGGGTAAGTTAAACTCCATAAAGGCATTTCCGCCTCCCGCCTCAATGGCTTCCACTCGAGCCTCAATCAAAGGATGATCAGGCACGGCAAACGGCAGGCGCGTAAGGATGACATTGCTCAGTGCCTCGCCCGGCACGTCAACGCCCTGCCAGAAGCTGTCTAGGCCGAATAGAACGGAGTCGGAGTCGCGCTTAAACTCTTCTAGCATCGCGGCACGAGGCATGCCGGAGCCCTGGACAAACGAGCGAATACCTAGGTCATCAAAGACAGGCTCCATTGCCTCGGCCACCTCACGCATTAATTTACCATTTGTGAATAGGATAAACGCTTTGCCGTGCGTTTTTCGAATGAAGTGCTCAATCCAATGTTCGAGAGCTTTTCCATACGCATCATCGCGCGGATCTGGCATGCGGCTGGCAATGTAGAGTTTTACTTGTTGTTGATAATCAAAAGGCGAGCCTAGCTGCGCCCGTCTTGCGGTTTCTGCACCAACTTGTTTCATGAAATATTCCAAGCCGGGACAGAGAGCTTTTTCTTCAGAAGGCAACTTACTGCGCTCGGAGTCCGCGACTGCCAGAGTAGCGCTTGTGCAAACGACAGGGGCCCCGCGGCCAAACAGGTGTCTTCGTAAAAACTCAGCAGTATTAATAGGGGCTGCATTGAGCGCGAGCCCTCGCCCTTGGCGGCCAGTCCGTTCCACCCAGTAAACGTGCTGTTCAGACGACTGGTTGATAAAGGCGGCGACCGACTCACGAATTTCCCGAAGGCGGCGGTTGCATTCGATCAATTCAGCAGAGGCCTCTTCATCTTCACTGGCCTCAATTAAGATTCCAATAGATTCACACACACGTTGCAAGGGTAGGGAAACATTGTCCTTGACCAGACCGGCTTCTCGAATGCGCAACTCGTTCCAGGCGCTTTGTTTACGGAGAGACTTCTCATATACAGCGCCGCAAGCTACTTCAACCGCTTCAAAGAGTTTATCGGCCTGATCAAGGGCGTCAGCCACCTGTTGCACCATGCCTCCCTTGCGCAGTGTGGATAGGATTCCTTTCTCGGTTCGAGGGTTCCACAATCGCTGAAGGTTGAAGCGGATTTGACCGCTGGATGCGTTCAGGCCGATATGGCGAGAGGCGACACGGTCTAGATGTTGAGCCTCGTCGAAGATGGCGAAATCATTTTTGAACATTAACCCCTCCCCAGAATCCTCCTCCTCTTCACCGAAGTCTGTGAGGCCTAGGCAGAGGTTCGAAAAAAAGAGTGCATGATTTAGAACCAACACGTCAGCCCCGATAAATCGTCGCCTGGCTTTTTGAAAGAAACATTCTCCGTTCAATGAAGCTGCCTCGCTGCCGCGTCCACAAAACTTAGGCGAACAGAGCCCACGTTCGGAGCAGACTGACTCCCATACCTTAGGGTCTGGCTCAATGTCGAAGTCCGATAAGCTGCCATCCTTTGTTTCTTTCGCCCAATGCTCAACGCGTTTGAGCTCGGCGATTTCAGCTGTAGTGAAAAGCCCGTCAGCACGGTGCAACGCGCGTGCGAGGCGACGGGGGCAGAGATAATTTCCTCGGCCCTTGAGCAAGGTGTAGGAAAATTCAACGGGCAGGATGCGCTGCAACATCGGCAGATCTTTTTCTGCCAACTGCTCCTGGAGATTAATGGTATGGGTGGAAATGATCGCTTTGCGCGCGTGTTGGTGCCCGAATAAAATCGCGGGGACGAGATAGGCAAGGCTTTTACCAACCCCTGTGCCGGCTTCCACCACACAATTTTTATTGGCTTCCAACGCGCGAATTACTCCGGTAGCCATGGCCTGCTGAGGTTGTCGGTATTCGAAATTATTGGCGTTGGAGAGAAGCCCTTCGGGCCCAAAGATATCCTCCACCTGCGCTTCCAAATCGGAACCTTGGCCAGCGGCAGCAGGCTGGTACTCCGAGGGAAGGATCATTGTGTCATGAAGGCGCGCTCTACCACTTCTTGTTCGGCACGATTTTTGACGATGTGGTTTGCAGGCAAAATGCCCCGCCAGTTAGTGTTTGGATAGAGCAGGCAATCTCGCCCCACGATGCTCCCGGGATTAAGCACGCAGTTGCAGCCTAGTTCCGTACGATCTCCGATCAAGGCTCCGAATTTACGAAGGCCTGTGTCCTCTCCTTCCACTTTTACGTTTCCAGGGATTGATTTGAGATTCGAAAGTATAACTCCCGCACCCAAATGGGCATGATGCCCGAGTACAGAATCGCCTACGTAATTAAAATGCGGCACGTGGCAGTCGTTGAAAAGGAGGCTGTTCTTCAGCTCGCTCGAATTCCCGATCACACAGCCGTTGCCTACGATTACATTAGCGCGGATATAGGCCCCGTGGCGAATCTGGCAGTTCTGGCCGATGAAGGCAGGGCCTTCAATGAGAGCGCCCGGTTCGACGATCGTGCCCTCCCCTAGAAAAACATTTTCCCCTATCACTGCCTTCTCTGAAACCGAGGCATGATTAGCCACCTTCAAGTTTGCCGCGAGATACTCCTGAAGACCTGAAAGCATTCTCCACGCGGGGGCATCCTCTTCAAACAGTGCCGCATGTTGGGTCTGGCTGAGATCAAATAGTTCTGCCGCACTGAACATAAGATTAAGACTAAGAGAACAGAGTAGGAGCGAAAACGTTTTTCCGTTCACAACTGCAACGTTGAAAAAATCCGATTTTTTGGTATGATCAGGTCGATGGATTTGACGCGCACGGCATTTGGCGTTTGGGGAGGAGGCCGATTTATGCATTTTGGGGAGAAGTTGGAAGAGGATCGGTTTCTAAAACTCATAAATCGTTCTTACGACAAAGACGTGCGTACGTTCATGACTGCTGATGTCTATGGCCAAGGGGCGGCTGATGAAATGCTTGGCCGCGGGCTCGCAGGTAAAGATCGGAATAGTTACTGCCTTGTGGGGGCAGTGGGGCACGATTTTTATCAAGGGCAACGAGATGGTGCGCGAGGATTTCCTCGCTTTACGTCCAAGAATTTACGCGGACCGGAGAGGTATACGGAATATCTTAAGAGTGCCACAGAGAAGAGCTTGAGCCGCTGCGGGGTGCAAAAATTTGATTTGCTGCTGCTTCATAATCCAGACGTAACGGGTTATATGAGCGAATCGGTATGGGAGGGCATGAGAGCAGTGAAGGATGCAGGCCTCACGGAACAGGTGGGCATTGCGCCGGGGCCGGCCAACGGGTTTACGCTAGACATGCTGTTATGTATGGAGAAATTTGCTGATACAATAGATTGGGCGATGGTGATTCTTAACCCGCTGGAGCCGTGGCCTGGCGGATTATTGTTACCGGCGGCCGAGCAGTTTGGCATCAAAGTAATTACCCGCGTGGTGGACCATGGGGGATTGTTCCACGGCGATGTGCTTCCCGGGCACCAGTTTGCTGAAGGAGACCACCGTATTTACCGTCCGGCAGGTTGGGTGGAAAGAGGGAATGAGAAAATAGATCGTATGCGCGAAATAGCCGACCAACATGGTGTGTCTTTGTTGCAGTTGGCGTGCCTTTGGAACCTTGCTCACCCAGCCGTGGAAAGCGTGATACCTACCCTGATTCAGGAAGCGGGACAGGATGCTAAAACGATAGAGGCTAAACTTGATGACCTAGCCGCCTTATCAGAGGTTAGTCTGACGACTGAAGAACGGAATTTTATCACGAATATAGGGAACAATAAGGGGTGTATGGATCTAAAGGGAGCCAACCCGAATTTCGAGGGCCCGGAAGAGTTGCCCGATCGCTGGGGGTTACAACCCGGGCACAAGGAGGCAGGGGAGCGTTGGGGAATCGTTCCTGAGCAGGATTTGGTTTGCACTATGTAACATGCATTGTGGTCCGTGGCTTATTGCTGCTGGTTTTACTGAAAGAAGCGGGCTGTAAGTCCGCGGCCGGACATTCGGTAAATGCAGTGGGACGTTTTGCCGTGGGCACTCTGACGTCTGGCGGTAATCCTGTTGCTGGAGCGCAGAACGCGGCGATCGGCACCGCCATTGATGTCGCCCGCGATCCCAAGGGCAAGAAATTCGAGGATCGCCGCCCGAGGATCGTGACTATCTATTCGGAACTACGGGGCGTGCAAAAGGTCATCCCATGGAAGAAGGGGATTACCGTCTATTCTGCCCGCCGAGCCGCCCTTCTCACCGGATCCGTGGGGAAATGTGAGATTGAAAGGGGGGATAAAATCTTGACCGGTAATTTCAAAACCATTCTTGAACGCGGCGATGTGTTGCGTTTTCAACGCTGATGAAACATTTACTGACAACCCTCTTGTGTGTGGTGTGCGGGTGTACCTTTGTGGCTAAAAAAACCATACAAGCGACTGGGACTGTAGCGGAGACCTCCCTTAAAGTTGGAGGTAAAGTCACCAAGGCAGCCGTGGTCACCACGATTGATATTGCCGGTTCGGCTTTCAAGAAAGGCGTGGTGACTGTAATCGATAGTGGCACTGGAATAAGGCGCCAGGTTCCATGGGAAGAGGGATTGCGTGTATCCAAAATACAAGCTGCCGGCCGAACAGTACAAATCGTGCGCGGTGCCAAAAAAATCAAAGGGACAGCCGGCACCATTTTACGTGCCGGAGATGTGGTGCGCCTTCAATAGAGGAAGAAAGAAAAATACATTAAGGCAATGGAGCGAATTGCAGCCAAGCGAGCTGGGCTACGATGACCTCCTCATCCTTCAGGAGAGCAGCTTCCTCCTAGACAGAGAGAAGTGGATAGTTTCCCTGTTTTCGACTGGGTGTCCATACGGAGATTTCGTGTGAGCAATGGGACTTCAGGCAGAAGGCTCGATTGGAGTCAATTTATGGAGGGGGGAGCGCCAGCGACTTTCACTGCGGTTCAACTTGGGGCCAAGTCGACATGGAATGGTCGCAAATGAGTCAGTGAAATCATTTTCCTCAAACGTGACATCCTCGGGCTCTGGGAAGTTCGCGGTTACTCCAATACAACAGTTCAATGGCGAGACGATTCTTATTCGAGAAAAACCGGCCACACACCATAGTTAGGATGAATGGGAAAAAGGTGGGGACAAAAGCAGATTTAAGGGTTTTTTCTGCTCTCAAAGGAAACAAAAACAGGGCTTTGACGGATTATGAGCAGAGGGAATAACCTGCGAATAAAGCCGAATTACTCGTACTTCCACTTTAGTATCCACGGATCCTGAGTAGAGCCCTGAAATTTTTTCATCTTTGCTTTGTATTCCTCAAGGACCGGGGCGTATTTCTCATCATCAGCAAGATTCACCGCCTCATTAGGGTCGGCGCTAATGTCAAATAACTCGAACTTTGTGCGGTGGATGTACTCCCGGACGGTTTTTTTACCGTAGTTGGCAGAGAGTCCTTTCTTCCATTGTGCCTGCCAACTGGGTGCGGCCCAGAGGTCGCTGGCGAAGGGGTAAGGCAGCGGGTAGGCAATGTTCCAAATAAGTTTGTACTTACGGTCGCGGACTACACGCATGGGGTAATACATTTGAATTTCGTGGAAGGTGTGACTGGCGTTAATCGTATCCCAGCCTTCGGGATTCTTCTCAGCAAGGATCGGCAGGAACGATCGGCCGTGAAATATATATGGCCCCTTTTTTGTGCCGCGCCCTTTGGGCATGGTGACGAGTTCTGCCTTGGCAGCACCATGCTTTGAGTCGTATCCGCCGGCAAAATCCAGCAGCGTGGGGACGATATCCACGAAGGAAACCATCGCATTATTCGTGTTACCGCGTTCCTTTTGATAAGGGTTGCGCACAATGAAGGGTACCTGCAGGCCGCCTTCATACACGGTTGTTTTACCTCCGGCAAAGGCCATGCCGTGGTCGCTGGTGAACACAACGATCGTATTGTCCCATTTCCCATTCTTCTTAAGAATTTCCATGAGTCGCCCAAGCCCCTGATCCACGCGAGAGGTGCTTTGATAATACTGAGCCAACTCCGCACGAGTTTCAAGAGTGTCCGGCAAGAAAGAGGGTATTGTCACCTTGGAGGGGTCGTAAAAGACCTCCTTCACTCCGGGGTAGGCTCCCTTGTTGGACTTGTTGCCGAAACGATTAGGTCGATGCGGCAATTCAGTTGCCGTGCCTCCGCCCCGATGGGGATCGCTGGTGGCGTAATAGAGAAAGAAGGGCTTTTCCGATTCCGTCTTAATAAAGGCTTCACATTTATTAGCCATTTCCACCGTACTACGACTGTTGGCTTGGATTTTCTCCTCAAAGAAATAAACGTCTTCCGGTCCATTATGGTGTTTGCCTGCGCGCGCGGTGCGGTACCCGGCTTTGGCCAGCAGCACGGGCAATGTTTTCACCCAGGGAAAACTGCTGAACTTGTGGTAGCTGTGCAAATGTCCATAGTGTCCGTTTCGGTGATTGTGTAGGCCAGTGAGCACGACCGAGCGACTCGCACTACAACTGGCCGTAGTGGCAAATGCATGCCGGAAGAGCGTTCCATCCGACGCCAATCGATCAATGTTGGGCGTTACGGCCGTCATATCGCCGTAACACCCCAATGTGGGGCTAAGGTCGTCGGCAATGACAATAACAATGTTCTTTTCAGCGGCCGACAGGCAAAAGTTCGTTAGTAGAGCAAGCGCCAACCAAAATCGTTTCCAAAGATATATCAAAAGAGGGGTTTCCTGTGTGTGTTCTGACAATGCTTGGCCATAAGGTGCTCTTAAAACCTTCGGAGCGCAACGAAATCCTTGTGATGGATTTCTCTTAGGAGGTATATGTCAGGGGAAATTGGCCCCTGTTCAGCGCCGAACAGACGGCTTAAATCCATGGTCAAACCTAAACTAAAGCCAATCTTCTTAGACGGCGAGAATGGTTAATTTTTGATAAATGCAATCAAATCCCTCAGCTCCTGTTGCGTCATAGCTTTTTCGAGCTGATCCGGCATAAGGGACTTTGCGCTTGCCCGAAGGATTTTAATATTCTTGCGGGCAATAGATTTGGTGAGGCCAAGGGGAAGTTTAAGTGTAAGTTGATTTGGGTCATCCCCCTCAAGGAGTCCGGCGAAGGATTGGCCGTCTTGGGTGTCCACCTCGTACATTGTGTATTGGCCATGCACCTCGTGGTTGGGGACGATGATGTGGAGCAGGAGGGCCTCGGCGGGTTGATTACGCAAACCCGTGAGGTCTGGCCCCACTGCGTGGCCCTGTCCGCCGTGCGTATGGCAGGTGGCGCAGGACCGCGTGAATATTTTCGCGCCGTTGCCGGCATCGCCTTTCAGTTTCAAAATCGGTCTAGCGGTCTCAAAGGCTATCATGCGGTCGCCGCCGGCGTGTTGAGCGAAGAGTTTCTTAGCCCGGTCGCCGATGTCTTTGTTGCGTTCCAACGTCTTTCGGCGGGCTGGTGAGATGACGTGCACGGGTACGGTGCCATTCTCAAGCGCCTGGACGAGAGGCTCGTGGAAGGTTGCCCGACTGGTGACCATTCCCAGCACGGCTTCGCGGACATCAGGGGAGAAACTATTCCAGCGCGCTGGCTGCATTAGCGCCCGGACTGCACGCAGGGTGCTCAACTGCCTTAAGGCCCCAACGGCGGCCATTTGCACGGTGTTCGGATGGTCGGGCGCGAGCAGCCGCAGCAGGGTATCACCGTCCTCGGCGTAGGTGGAATATCCCAGTAACTCAATGGCCTGTGAGTGGTCATCCCCGGAGGCGCCCGGGTTCAGAATCGAATTTCGGGCTGTGGTGAAAACTAGTGCTGTGTTGGCCAATGCCGCCGGATGCTCCTTCGCCAAGGCGAGGATATCGAGCTTTACGGCGCCAGTAAATTTGCGGCCGAGAACACCCTCGGCGAGACCGGTAAGCAGCGCGATCTGGCCGGCGGTAGCCCATGACGCCTTCGCACCACAATGCCGGCGAAGGACGCTCAGAAGATCCTGCTTGGAGTGCCCTTTGCCGATGATGCGGCCGAGGGGTTGCAGTGTGTCGTGGACAGGTACGCTTCGCTTGCGAGAGTTGTGCGCCAGTTGATCCAGCAGGTCTGTAGCCGCATCCCCAGCGGCATTGAATACCGCGGCACGCATCCATCGGTCATTGCCGTTGGCCAATAGTACGTCCGCCAAGACGCCCGTCTTGTCTCCGTGCTTTTGGACGGCCAGTTGAAGGGTCGCCAAGAACCGTGTATCGGTTTCGCCGACCCGGGCTTGGTTAAGAAACATCTTCACCGGCCCTTTGGCAAACTGGCCTTGTCGGATGGCGAGGTTTTGGGCGGCAGCTGTTTGTTGGGCGTCAGATGGCTTGGGGGGGGCGGGAGTATTCAGTTTAATGCGCCAGATGCGGCCGTGGTGAGTGCCCGCTTTGAAGGGGAGTCTGGCGCGGACATCTTCAGGAAGGTAGCGGGGGTGGTCAATGTATTGGCGAACCATGTCGCAGATGTAGAGAGAGCCGTCGGGGCCCACGGTGGAGTGGACGGGGCGGAACCATTGGTCAGATGTGGAGAGAAAATCGCGACCGGGCGTGGGGTGTGCGGCGGTGAAGGTGGCGCCGGCGTGGGTGAGCACCTGGCGTTGCACGAGGTTCTGTGCGGGTTCGCAAATGAAGGCGCTGGGGCCGCGAATACAAATGCCGCTGGCACTAGTGTAGGTGCCGGAGTGTTGTTGGCTAAGGAGCTTAGGGATGTAGCTCGCAGCAGTGGTGTCGGGGCTCAAGGGATACACCTTGGCGGCAACAGGAACGACGTTCTCTACAGTACTAGTAAAGGGATAGTGAGGATTACGCCTTAGCAAACCGGGGGCGACAACAACGTGCATAAGAGGGCTCCGATTGCTAGAGACGAAGCGATTGCCTGCACCATCAAAACATTGGCCGAATTGACCGGTGCCAGCGAGAGGTTGATACACGAATGTTTCAGGATGAAATCTTCCGTCCTGTCTTTTGGAGGAGACCGCCTTTCGCTTGGGATACAATGGACTAGTAACATTAGCGTCGGTGAGTCCGCTGGTGACATAAACCCAGCCGTCAGGTCCGAGTGTAGGACTGGCAACCCGGAGCTGCTCGCTGCTGCTTTTGGTTCCAAATCCGGTGAGGACGATTTTGCGTATGTCCGCTTTGCCGTCGCCTGTGGTATCCTTGAGGTACCAAATATCCGGAGCACAAGTAATGAATACGCCACCTTTCCAGGGAAGAATTCCGTTGGGGAAGGTAAAACCATCTGCGAAGGTTGTGCGTTTTTCAAAACGACCGTCGCCATTGGTATCCTCCAGTAGCGCAATGCGCCCGAGCTTCGGTACGGCCTTGTCTTTGGCTGGCAGGAAAGGGTAGCCAAGGCTTTCCACGACGAACATGTGCCCCTTGGTGTCAAAACACATGGCCACGGGATCGCGCAACTCAGGCTCAGAGGCTGCTAATTCTATTCGTGCTCCTTCTTCTATGAGGAATGTTTTTAACGACTGAGCAGGAGTAAGCGGACCATCGGAGGCGAAGAGCCCTTCAGGGAGGGTCAGCAGAAGAAGACTCCGGAGGTAGTGCATGCTTCATGCAGCATAATTGACGGTTTTGTATTGGCAAGTCACGGGATGGGTAAAGGGCTTGTTAGAGGGAGTCTATTTAGCCATGCTCTCCCCCTTATTCATGCAGTCATTAGTTAAAAAGGAGGCGGCGCCGGGACTTTGGCTGGAGGATTCTCCGCGACCTGAGGCAGGGGCTCGAGATGTGCTCATCAAGGTAGATCGCACTGGCATCTGTGGCACAGATCTTCATATATACAAATGGGATGATTGGGCTAAGAAAACGGTGCCCGTTCCTCTGGTAGTGGGGCATGAGTTCGTTGGAGAGATCGTTGAAGTTGGCTGTGACGTAAAGGATTTCAGCGTGGGGGAAATTGTCAGCGGAGAAGGGCACGTGGTATGCGGTCATTGCCGTAACTGTATGGCCGGCCGCCGTCATTTATGTAATGACTCCGCTGGTATTGGAGTGACACGGCCCGGAGCCTTCGC